>CAMLOA010000035.1 GCA_946481445.1 uncultured Devosia sp.
AGTGGCCGGCGTCGTCTACCACCTGGCCTATTTCGACCGCTCCTTCATCGATCGGCTGCAGCAGGGCAACTGGTTCGAAGACCCGTCCTATTCCGCGCTCGATTGCTCGGTGACCGGTCCCATCACCATTGGCGACATCTCCACCCGCGCTGGCGGCGAGGAGATCTTCAAGGAGGGCCGCTCGCTGATCTGGAAGTCGCTGCGCGTCACCCGCGTCTACGACCAGGCCAATGATGCGCTGATCTACCTGGCCCATGCCCGCCAGGTTCAGCAGGGCAGCGGCAAGATGAGCCTGTCGGTCATTCCCCTGGCCGGCCAGCAGGTCACCTGGGCCAATGGCGCCCCCGCCGCGGCCCAATAATTTGAATCAATCCTGATTACATTCCGCTACCGAATGAAAATACCTGGCGCGCAGCCTTTCCCCATGTTGTTCCGGGGAGAGGGCTATGGGGCGACTGAATCAATTCCTGGCCGATAACGCGGCAGACCTGCTGTTCAACTTCGCGGCCTTCATCATCATCTATCTGATCGCCCGCCTGCTCAAGGCCAGTCCGCTCATCGCCATGAGCTTCGCGGTGCTGCCGCCCTTGCTCGCCTATGCCTGGCAGCATCCCTCCGCCACCACCAGCCTTCTGGGCCTGCTGCGCTGAGCGCGGATTTCGCCACAGGGCCCGGCGCCGGAACATGATGGCGCCAAGCCATTGCAAATCATAAAAGGATTTCGCGACGCGCCCCTGCAAACGGGGCGTGCGCTCACGATATTCTGGACACGAACTCATAGAGGGCCACTGCGCCCGCAAGGAACAGAACGATGGCAATTCTGATTGGCGATACCGCCCCCGATTTCACTGCCGATTCCACCGAAGGCCCGATCCGCTTCCACGATTACATCGACGGGTCCTGGGCCGTGCTGTTCAGCCACCCCAAGAACTTCACGCCGGTCTGCACCACCGAGCTGGGCTACACGGCCAAGCTCAAGCCCGAATTCGACAAGCGCGGCGTCAAGGTGCTGGGTCTGTCGGTCGACAAGCTCGAGGATCATGGCGGCTGGGCCAAGGACATCGAGGAAACCCAGGGTGCTGCCCTCAATTTCCCGCTCCTGGCCGATACCAAGGGCGAGGTCGCCCGGCTCTATGACATGATCCATCCCAATGCCGACAACACGCTGACCGTGCGCTCGGTCTTCGTCATCGGCCCGGACAAGAAGGTCAAGCTCAAGATCGAGTATCCGGCCTCCACCGGCCGCAATTTCGACGAGGTGCTGCGCGTCATCGACAGCCTGCAGCTCACCGCGAAATATTCGGTTGCCACTCCCGTCAACTGGAAGCATGGCGAGGACGTGATCATCGCCTCGTCCGTTTCGGCCGAAGCCGCCAAGGAGAAGTTCCCCGGCGGCTGGAAGGAACCCAAGCCCTATCTTCGCATTGTTCCTCAGCCGCGCGGCTAGGCTGGCGGCCTGGCGCGTTCCCCTGCGCGCCCCGTTTTTCTCCCTGACAGACTGGGCGGTGGTTCATCCCACCGCCCTTTTCTTTCCGTGTCTGCGCCGCGGCTAGCGCTGGCGCGCCCGCACGCGGTTGTTGCGCGGGCCATGCTCCAGGTCCACCGCGCCCAGCAGTTCGAGCACCGGCGTCACGTAATTGGCAAAGCGCCCGCGATAGCCCTTGCGCAGCCCGTAATAGCCGCCCACCGGGTTGTCGGGGCTGCGGGCCCAGGCTTCCACACTGCCTTCGGTCACCGGCTTGCCCTCATCGGCATTGCCCAGCGCCATCCAGTCTCCGTGCCGCTCCAGCATGGCGCTGAGGTCGTCCAGGCACCGCAACCGGTAGGAGAGGCGCGTGGTCCCCACTTCCACCACCAGGGCGGGCGGGTCGAGGGTCTCGTCCTTCCAGGCGCGGTATTCCGAGCTCAGTGACGGAGTCTTGAGCAGCCAGGGATCGTCCGCCGTGCCGCTGCCATAAGTGATCATGTTCATGCCACATGCTCCTCTGTCGCCGCTGCCAGGGCGGCGGCAAACTGGTCGAAGGACGGCTGCAGGTCCGGCATGGACCCAAAGATCATCCCGGCCAGGAGGCCATCATAGACCTCTTCCATGACGAGGCGTGTCTTTCCGCCCGCGGGGGCCAGTGTGAAGGTCCGCACGCCCCGGAACAGGCCCAGCGCCATGCCGCCCCGCCACTCCATCCGCCGTCCGGGCTCCCAGCCGCTGACCGTCAGCGCAAACGCCCGCCCGGGCGCGGCATCCGACCACAGCCGGATTCGCGCGCCCGGCCGGATCTGCCCCTCGATGCGGGTGATCCCGAATGGCCCGCTGGCCAGCCGTGCTGCATCCGTGAGCACCGCCCATAGCTGGGCCGGACTGGCGGCAATCTCTCGTTCCACGCGATAGCGATACATGGCTTGCTCCCTGTGATGCGACCAGCCATAAACCTGCTAATACGACATCTATTGTCAGGGTTGAAATGCGCGCCGCCCGCCTGCTGCATATTCTGCTGTTGCTGCAAAATCGCGGCCGCCTCACCGCCAATGCCCTGGCCGAGGAACTCGAAGTCGCCCCGCGCACCATCCTGCGCGACATGGATGCCCTGACCGAGGCGGGCCTGCCCGTCGTCACCTATCAGGGCAATCGCGGCGGCTTCGAGCTTGGCTTCAATTACCGCACGCGCCTCACCGGCCTGGCCGCCGACGAGGCCGAGGCGCTGGCCGTGCTCCTGGCCGATCCGACCCCGCGCCTGGCCGATCTGGGCATGGCGGTCGCCGCGGCCCGGGCCAGCAACAAGCTGGTGGAATCGCTGCCCGATGGCGTGCGCCAGCGGGTGGCCGAGGCCAGGGGCCGCTTCGCTATCGAGCCGCTGCCCGCCGCGCCGGCCGATCCGCGCATTGCCGCCCTGGCCCAGGCGGTCCGGCGCCGGGTCGCGGTGCGCCTCGCGGCCCGCTCGCGCGCGCCGGTCACCGTGCATCCGGTGGGCCTTGCCTATGGCGCCGAAGGCTGGGTGCTGGCCGATGCGCTGCGGCCCGGCCGCCCCATTCCGGCCGCGGACTGGGGCGACATCAACATCTCGTCGCTGCCGTTCTGAGGCCTATTCGGCCGCAAACACCGAACTGGGGTCCTGCGGGCGGATCAGGCTCACCATGCGCAAGGCGCCCAGCAGCGCCAGGCCGGCAATGGCCGCACCCATCACATAGACCGGCACCATGGCCCAGCGATAGTCGGCTGCCGCGGCCGCGCTGGCCAGCCCGGCCGCATTGGCGGCCACCCCGGCCAGCGCCGCGCCGATGGCGTTGCCCGCCGATTGCGTCGTGGGCACCAGTGCCGAGGTGCGGTCGCGCTCGGCGTCGCTGGCCGCTTCCATCATGGTGAGGTTGAGGTAGCCATTGGCAATGCCGAAGCCGCTGCCGATGGTTAGCTGCCCGATCACCACCACGGCCACCAGCCCGGTCTCGAGCCCCGCCAGCACCAGCAGCAGGCCGCCCCCGATCAGCGCCGGCCCGAGCCGGATCAGGATCTTGCGGGTCTCCTTCTGCTTCACATTGGCGACGGTGATCGCCGAGGCGCTCCACGCCACGGCCAGCACGGCCGCCAGCGCGCCCGCCAGGGTCGGTCCATAGTTCCAGATTTCCTGCACCACCAGCACCAGGTAGACGGCCGAGCCGGCAGCCGCCACGTTGATCAGCAGCAGCACCCACAGGCCCGTTCCCACCACCGAGACCGGGCGGAAGGCGTCGGACGGCATCAGCCGGTCGCGCGCACGGCCATCCAGCCACACCGCGCCCACCAGCAGCACGGCGGCACCAACGAGCAGGGCGGCCGCCTGCAGGGGCGGCGTCACCGCCGCCAGCGCCACCAGCATGATGCCCAGCCCGATGATGGAGAGGCGGATGCCGGGAAAACTTGCCGGCCGGTTCTCGTCGGGCGTGTGCGCGGGCACCGCGACCATCACCATGGCCGAGAACACCAGCACGAAGGGCACGCTGACCAGGAAGGCTGCCCGCCACGAGATCATCTCGGTCAGCAGCCCGGCCAGCGCCGGGCCGCCAAAGGCGGCGATGGCCCAGATCATGGCCTGCATGCCGAACACCTTGGGCACCAGCCGGCTGGGAAAGAGCGCGGGGATGAGCGCAAAGCAGATGGCCGCCACCACGCCCTCGCCCAGGCCCTGCAGCGCCCGCCCCACCAGCACCTGCTCCATGCCATTGGCCGATCCGGCCACCAGCGTGCCGGCCAGGAACACCCCGGCCGAAACCAGCAGCGCATTGCGCGCGCCCAGCCGCTGCTTGAACAGCGCCGCCCCGGCGCCCCCGACAATGGCAAAGACCAGGAACAGCGTCAGCGCCCAGGAGATCAGCGCCACCCCGCCCATTTCCTGCACCGCCGTCGGCAGCGAGATCGAACTGAGAAACGCGTTAAAGGCCAGCAGGGCCACTCCCAGGCACAGGATCAGCGTGACGGTGGCATATTTTGGCGCAAGGATTTCGGCCCAGCGGCCGGAGCTGGAGGAATCGGACATCGAAAAGGCTTTCTCGCAAAACTGCCCCTGTGTTACGCCCGCGAAATTAAAAAAGCAATGGCTTGGTTTATTAGCTTGCCACCGGCCGGCCGGCTGCGCGCCACTCGGGTAGTCCGTCTTCCAGCCGGCGTGCAGTGCGTCCGCTCTGCCGTAAGGTGCTGGCCGCCTTGAAGGAGAGAATGCACCGCGGTCCCCGGCAATAGGCAACGATCTCGCGGCCGTCCGGCAGTTCGTCCAGTCGCGCGCCGAGCTGCTCGAGCGGCAGGCTGATGGCGCCGGGAATGTGACCGGCGCGATACTCTTCCTCCGGCCGCACGTCGATCAGCGTCACGCTGCCCTCGGCCATGCGCTCTGCCAACTCTGCTGCCCCGATCGGCTCAAGGGCATCGAGCGCGGTATAATACTCCTCGACGATGGCGCGCACGCCGGCGATGTTGTGTTCGGCCAGGCTTCGCAAGCTCGATACCGCGGCCAGCACAGGCCCTTCTGCCAGCCGGTAGACGACCTGCTTGCCTTCGCGCCGCCCGACCACCAGACCCGCCTTGCGCAGTTGCTGCAGATGCTGAGAGGCATTGGCGAAGCCAAGCCCGGTGCGCGCCGCGATTGCCTCCACCGCCAGTTCGCCTTGCGCCAGCAGATCCAGGATTTCCAGGCGGTAGCCGTTGCCCAGCACGCGTCCCAGTCCGGCGATGGCATCGAACAGCAGGCGGGTAGGGTTGGCACTTGACATCGACCGTCCTTCTCATTCAAGAAAGTTATTGAATGATATCGGGACGAGGGGACCTGTTCAATGGCCAACATGCGCACACAGGTGGCCTTGCTCGCATCGGCTCAGGCGCTGGTGCAGATCGTCTCGGTCGTCATCATGACCATTGGCGCACTGGCGGGAGCCACCCTGGCCGGTGAGCCGGCCATGGCGACTGCCCCGGTGGCCGCCATGTTTCTGGGTACTGCTTTTGCCACGGTTCCGGCCTCCATGTGGATGGCCCGTGTCGGCCGCCGCAACGGCTTCGTTGCCGGCGCCCTGCTTGGGGTCGCCGCCGGCCTCGTGGCCGCGCTCGGCATGGCCTGGATGTCCCTGACGCTGCTCTGCGTCGGCACCTTCCTGGCCGGCGCCTATCAGGGCTTTGCGCAATTCTATCGCTTCGCGGCGGCCGAGGTGGCCGATGCCGCCTATCGCCCTCGTGCCATCTCGCTCGTGCTCGCCGGGGGCGTGGTGGCGGCCCTGGTGGGGCCCTGGCTGGCCCGCGCCGGAATCGACGTCTTCGCGCCCTTTGTCGGTTCCTTCCTGGTCATGGCCGCCGCCTCGGCATTCGCCGTTCTCGTGTTGTGGCGTCTGCAGGTGCCCGTCACCCCGGCCGACGGACCGGCTCCTGGCGCGCCGCGGCCGTGGCGGGTCATCGTGCTTCAGCCGGCCTATCTGGTGGCTCTGTTCGGGGCCGTCACCGGCTATGGGGTGATGATACTGGCCATGACTGCCACGCCCCTGGCCATGGCGCACCATCATCATGGCCTCAACGAAACTGCCATGGTCATCCAGTTGCATGTGCTGGGCATGTTCGTGCCATCGTTCTTCACGGGCGCGCTCATTGCCCGCTTCGGTGTCCTGCGCATCATGCTGATCGGTGTGGCGCTGCTGGTGAGCCACGTCCTGTTCACCCTTTCCGGCACGTCGCTCTATTCCTTCACCGCCGCGCTCATCCTGCTCGGCATCGGCTGGAACTTCTTGTTCATCGGCGGCACGACCCTGCTCACCCAGGCCTATTCGCCAGCCGAGAAGGGCAAGGCGCAGGCCACCAATGATCTCACCATATTCCTGGTCGGCCTGGCCGCCTCCCTCAGTGCCGGCGCCCTGCAGGCGGGCCTGGGCTGGCAATGGATGAACCTGGCGCTCCTGCCCTGGCTTGCCCTCGCTGCCACGGCCCTGCTGTGGCTGGGCTGGCGCGGCCCGTCGGCATTGGGGCGGCCGGCGGCCTCCACCCCATCTTAACCCCCGCACGCCATGGTGCTGCGGCACCAGTGGCGGAAGACAAATCCTTGAACGAACAGCACATGCACACCCGGCGGGGACCTGACCTGCGCCTCGTCGCCGCCGTGGTGGCGGTGGCCGTGGTCATCCTGGTGGTCCGCTCGCTGTTCGGGCGGGCCGATGCCGCCTTCTTCGCCGATACCGACGATGCCATGCGCATGGTCGTCGTGCGCGATTTCCTCAGCGGGCAGGGCTGGTACGATCACCTCCAGTATCGGCTCAATACGCCCCATGGCGCCGAAATCCACTGGTCGCGCCTGGTCGATGTGCCGCTGGCGGCGCTGCTGGCCCTGCTCACGCCGCTGCTGGGTGCCAGCCAGGCCATGGTGGCGGTGGGCTATGTGTGGCCCATGCTGCTGCTGGTTGTCCTGCTCTGGGTCAGTGCCAGCCTTGCCAACCGGCTGGTCGGGCCCGAGGGGGTGCTGCCGGCGCTGGTCCTGCCGGTGCTGAGCCCGGCCATCACCGCCGAATTCACCCCCGGCCGCGTCGATCACCACAATGTCGTCATCCTGCTCACCCTGGTCATGGTCTGGGCCGGGGTGGAATCCTTCCGGCGTCCGCGTTTTGCCATAGCCGGCGGGCTGGCGGCGGCGACGGCGCTGGCCATTGCCACCGAGGCCCTGCCGGCCATCGGCGCCGCCATCGTGGTGGCGGGCCTCGTCTATGTCTTCGACGCGGCCCGGGCCGCTACCATGCGCAATTTCGGCCTCGCCTTCACCGCGGGCTCGGCGCTCCACCTGGCGCTCTACCGCCCGCCCGCGCGCTGGCTGGAAGCGGCCTGCGACGTGCTCTCGCCGGTCTATGTGCTGATGGCCATTGCCGTCGCCGCCGCCCTCACGCTGGCCAGCCTGGTTCCGGCGCCGCGCGCGCCCTGGCAGCGGCTGGGGCTGCTGGCCGTGCTGGGCTCTCTGGCCATGCTGGCCGTGGTCATGGTCTATCCGCAATGCCTCAAGGGCCCCTATGGCGGCATGGACCCCTGGCTGCAGGCCAATTGGCTGGCGGCCATCAACGAGGCCAAGCCCTGGCATCTGAGCCTGCGCGACATCCCGGCCTATGCCCTGGCCGTGGGCACGCCGGCCCTGCTGGGCCTCTGTGTCGTGCTGGTCCGGCTATGGTTCGTCCGCGACGATCGCCCCGCCTGGACGGCGCTGCTGGTCTTCCTCGCCGCCATGGCGGTCATCATGCTGTTCCAGGTGCGGGGCAGCCGCCTTGCCGTCATGCCGGCCATGCCGGCCGCCGCCTGGCTGATCGTCGCCCTGCGCCGCCGCTATCTGGCCACGCACCGTATCCTGCCCATGCTGGGGCTGCTGGCCTCGTGGCTGGCCTTTTCGGGCATCGTGCTGTCGCTGGCCGTGGTCATGGTGGTCAATTCCGTGCCGGGCCGCGCCCAGCAGGTGGCTGCCGCCCGCGCCAGCAAGGAACCCTGCCTCATGCCCGCCGCCTTCGCCGATCTCGCAGCCCTGCCGCCCGAGCGGCTGATGACGCCCATCGACCTGGGCGCCCATACCTTGCTCTATACGCCGCACGAGGTCGTCTCGGCGCCCTATCACCGCAACGAGCAGGGCGTGCGCGACACATTCCGCTTCTTCAACGATCCCATCGATGCGGCCCGCGCCATCCTCGATGCGCGCCGCATCGGGCTGGTCGTGCTCTGCCCGGCAATGGCGGAGGTCGTGGGCCTGCCCGCGCGCGCACCGGACAGTTTCGCCACCCTCTTCGCCCAGGACCGGCTGCCCGCCTGGCTCGACGATGTCAGCCTGCCCGGCGCGGCACTCAGGGTTTTTGCCGTGCTGCCGCGGTGATGGATTCCTCAAGATCGAGTTCGGCCCGCGCCTTGCGGCTGAGCTTGCCCGCGACCAGCCGGTAGGCCTGGGCGACATAGGCTTCGATCTCCTCCCCGCTGAGCCCGCTTTGCACCGAGATCGCCACCCATCCCGCCCGCGCGAAATAGGGCGCCGGCCGGATGCCCTCCATCTGGGTCATCACCGCATAGGCTAGGTCCGAGACCTTGAGCCACACCTCGCCCGGGTCGCGGTCAAGCAGCGCAAAGATCCGGCCGCCGATCTTGGCGACCGAATCGTCGCGCCACTGGCGCACGATCACCGCCCGCGGCAGCGTCACGATGAACGCTTCGAAGCCGGCGCGAGTCATGATGGGCGGATAGGTGACGCTCAAGGTCAACAGTCTGCTAGCATTTGGACCCAATGGGAGACATCGCATCGAACCCTGTGCGACAGCGCTTCTGCCCTATTCGGCGGCCACGCCGGTGCCGATCGGGCAGCTGACGCCCGTGCCCTGCAACCCGCAATAGCCGCGCGGATTCTTGGCGAGGTACTGCTGGTGGTAGGTCTCGGCGAAGTAGAACGGACCGGCCGGGGCGATCTCGGTGGTGATGCTGCCAAGCCCTTGTTTGCGCAGGGCTTCCTGATAGGCCGCCCGGCTCCGGGCCACAGTTTCCGCCTGCTCCAGTGTCGTGGTGTAGATGGCCGAGCGGTACTGGGTGCCCACGTCATTGCCCTGCCGCATGCCCTGGGTCGGGTCGTGCTCTTCCCAGAACGTCTTCAGCAGCCCGTCCAGGCTCACCCTGGCCGGGTCGAACACCACCATCACCGCCTCGGTATGGCCCGTGCGGCCCGAGCAGACTTCCTCATAGCTGGGGTTGGGCGTATGCCCGCCCTGGTATCCCACCGCGGTCACGACAACGCCCGGGACCTGCCAGAACAGCCGCTCGGCGCCCCAGAAGCAGCCGAGCCCGAAATAGATGGTCTCCGCGCCTTCCGGATAGGGGCCTTTCAGGCTCTCTCCATTGACAAAATGTTGAGGTGCGACAGGCATTTCAGCGGTCCGGCCGGGGAGGGCCTCGCTGGCACTGGGGATGCTGGTGGGCTTGGATTTGAAGAACATGTCTTGCTTCCTTTCTGCCCTCAATTCGGGGCGGCGGCCCGCCCGGTTACAGGGCGCTAGATCTGGTCGGCCCGCAGGTACCGATCCCGCCTGGGCTTGCGCCCCAGCAGCGCCAGTACGATGCCGGGCACGCCGAACACCGCAAAGGCCGGGTAGCCGAGGATGGCAGCCAGCGCTGCATCGAGCAGGTCGGCGAAGAACCGGCTATCGAAAAAGGTCCTGACCGCATCCAGGCTGGGCGGGTGGACCTGGGTCCACAACTCCGCCAGCGTCGTCAGGATCAGCGCATTGGCCCCGAGCGACTTGGTTCCATCGATGACGAGCAACACCAGCGCCAGGCCGATCAGCCAGGTGCCCAAAATCCTTAAGATAAGCCGCATTCCCATTCCCTGTGCATGCCGGGAATAAGTCCGGACTGGCCTACCCGTTCCCGCCCCGCGCACACCATCTTTCTGCCATGCCCGCGGGGCCGCTCACAAGGTGGGGCGCCATGCGACAAAAAACAATCGTCATCGCCGCGTCGTGATCCCTTGCGCCGGGGGCGTTGATAAGTATATTGCGCCTCGCTCGCGCCCGGCTCACCCCGGGCCTCCCCGGCGGTTCCAGCCCGGGGATTAGGCGATGCGGAGAGATGGCCGAGTGGTCGAAGGCGCACGCCTGGAAAGTGTGTAGGCGGGGAACCGTCTC
>CAMLOA010000036.1 GCA_946481445.1 uncultured Devosia sp.
CCTCGGTGCAGAAACTGGTCGACAAGCTCAAGACGCAGAAGGGCATCACCATCGAACAGCAGATCGTGGAAGGTGCAAACCACTTCTTCGAGGACAAGATCGACGAATTGACCACACGCTGCGCCGACTATCTCGACCGTCGCCGGCAGGAGATCGCCGCCGGCGGCGGGCGCTAGTATCGAGCGCACACACCGCGATCGAGTACCACCCACGGTGTCATTCCCGCGAAAGCGGGAACCTCCGTTTCTCTTCCGGTGGCCTCAAACAGAGGTTCCCGCTTTCGCGGGAATGACCCTGTGGTGGGGCCGACCTTTGGATCGCACCCGATGAGCAAATTCAAATCCGATTTCCTGCGCGTTCTCGACGAACGCGGTTTCATCCACCAGATTTCCGACCCCGAGGGCCTCGACCAGCTCGCGGCGACCTCAAAGATCACCGGCTATGTCGGCTATGACGCCACGGCCACCTCGATCCATATCGGCAACCTCATCACCGTCACCATGCTCTACTGGCTGCAGGAGACGGGGCACACCGCCATCAGCCTGATGGGCGGGGGCACCTCGATGGTCGGCGACCCGTCGTTCCGCGACGATCAGCGCAAGCTGCTGACGGTCGAGCAGATCGAGACCAATATCGAGAGCATCAAGAAGGTCTACGGCAATATCCTCAACTATGGCGGCTCCAACCCCGCCATCATGGTCAACAATGCCGATTGGCTGCTCAAGCTCAACTACGTCGAATTCCTGCGCGATGTGGGCCGGCACTTTTCGGTCAACCGCATGCTGAGCTTCGACTCGGTCAAGCTCCGGCTGGACCGCGAGCAGTCGCTGAGCTTCCTCGAGTTCAACTACATGATCATGCAGGGCTACGACTTCGTCGAGCTCAACCGGCGCTATGGCACCGTGCTGCAGATGGGGGGTTCGGACCAGTGGGGCAACATCATCAACGGCGTCGACCTCAGCCATCGCATGGGCGGGCCGCAGCTCTATGCGCTGACGACGCCCCTGCTGACCAAGGCAAGCGGCGAGAAGATGGGCAAGTCTGCCTCCGGCGCCGTCTGGCTCAATGGCGACCTCTTCAGCCCCTATGACTTCTGGCAGTATTTCCGCAACACGGAAGATGCCGACGTGGTGAAGTTCCTCAAGATCTTCACCCGCCTGCCGATCCCGGAGATCGAGAAGCTCGGCGCGCTGGGCGGCAACGAGATCAACGAGGCCAAGAAAGTGCTGGCGACGGAAGTGACGGCCATCGTTCATGGCCGGGCCGCCGCCGAGGATGCGGCCCACACGGCGCGCCAGACCTTCGAAACCGGCGCTATCGACCTGTCGCTCCCCACGGCAACCGTCTCCCATGCCGATCTGGCCAATGGCCTGGGCATTCTCTCCGCGCTGGTCACCGCGGGTCTGGCCGCCTCCAACGGCGAGGCGCGCCGCCACGTCCAGTCCGGCGCCGTGCGGGTCAACGACTCCGTCATCGATGACGGCAAGCTGGTCATCGGCGACAACGCCCTGCTGGGCGAAGGCGTGATCAAGCTCTCGGTCGGCAAGAAGCGTCATGCGCTGATCAAGCCGGTTTGACCGGGCTCGGTTGGTCGGGGCCTGTATCTGGCCCCGGCCCACACCCTGCCCCGGCCGGCGCCTATTCTGCTGGCAGCGGCTGCTCCTCGGCCCGGAACTCGAACAGTTCGCGGAAGGCACCTGGAACAAGGATGGACAGCGGGTTGATGCGGAACTTGGGATCGTCCAGCGGCCCCTCCACCGCAAAGGTGACGCCGACCAGTCCCTCGCCATCCCGTCCACCCAGCAGCGGGCCTAGCAGGGGGATCTGCTGGAAGGCGTTGTTGAGCCCGAACAGCGGGATATAGGTGCCCGTCAGGTCGTACTGGCGCTGGTTGGTATAGATGAACCCGCGCAGGGTGCCGCCCACGGTATCTCCAGACAGCACGGCATTGGTCACCTCGACCCGATCGGCACGGCGGATGAAGTCGACCTGGGCCGCATCGAAATCGAGCCGGTTCTGTTCGGAGATAGCCGCGCGGGAATCGGAGTGATTGCCCAGCACCTGGGCGACGTTGGCCTCGTCCACGATGACAAAGCCCCGCATGACCAACTGGCCCGCCTCGAGGTCCTGCTCGTTGTCCGTCGTCAGCACCAGGTTGCCCGAGCCACCCGCCAGCTGGGAGTAGACCCCCAGCAGCCGCAGGATCGTCCCCGCATCGTTGAAGGCCACCGACAGCGTTCGGCCGTTTGGCGCCGGGTTGGTGGTGATGGCAATGCCATTGCCTTCGCTGAACTGCGCCGTGAGGTTGGTTCGCCTGAGGTCCGTGCCGCGCAGGGACAGGTCGAGGTCCACGTTGAATGCCGTAGTGGCATAGTAGCCGAGCGCGCGGTCCAGGTTCACGCTCAGTGAAATTGTCTGGTTGAACTGGGTCGACTGGACCCCGCCGGCCCCCTGGCCCAGGCTGAAGAACTGGCCCAGCATGGGTTTGAGGTCGAGCTGGGTGCCGTCTATGTCCACGGCATAGCCGCCGCTGATCGGGGAGAGCTTGAGGCTCGCGCTGTCACCGGAGCTGAGGCCGAAATGGCTGAACTCGGCGGACTTTAGACCCTCGGTGGCATGATACTCCATGCCGCCGATGGCGCGGACCGTACTGAAGGCAAGATCGATATCGTTGAGTCGGGTCGTCTCCCCGTCCATGACAATGGTCGCCGACAGCGTGCCGTCCGTGCCGGCGGCCTTGCGGATGCCCAGATCCTTGATGGTCAGTTCGGCATCCTTGAGGTCGACCCCCATGCGCAGCGATCCGTCCGCCATGGGCTGGGCGACGAAGCGCACCTTGCCCCCCAGATACTCGGAGGCATCGAAGCCGAACTTGGCCAGATCGGCAACGCCGATAGTGGAGCCGAGCCGGAAGCTCGGCTCGGTGGTCGGGGTGCCTTCCAGTTCCACTTCGGCCGTCATACCGTCGATATCGGCCGTTCCGCCCATCTGGTAGCCATCCTGCGAGGCGCTGAACGCGAACTGGCCATTGCCGATCTGGCGGTCCTGGATTTTCTCTGAGCTGGCAAAGTCGGTGACCGTGCCGTTGACGACATAGTCGACATCCATCGGCCGGCCGCTGGCCTCGTCTTCGAGCGTGATGGTGGCAACCAGGCCCAGGTCAACCGATCCGGTGATCGACGCAAGGTCGATCGGCAGCTCCACCGCGTCCAAGGCGCCTGGCTGCAGCAACGGAATCAGCTCGATCAGGGCCGGAATCGGGCTGGCCAGGTCGCCCGAAATCTCGGCAATGCTCTCGCCGGGCACAGAGCTGTCGAACACCAGGGCCGGGTTGGATACCACGATTTCCCCTGCCCCGGTCGCCAGCCGCCCGCCGCCCGCCGAGATGACCACGTCGGAATCGTTGACCTGGAGCCGCGTCGTGCCCTCGATGGCGATCGGCGGCAGCGCGTCGGTCGCCTTGATGGCCACCCCGGTGCCGACAAGGTCGATCACCATGGCGCCGGGGGGCACGGGCTTGTCCTCGCCATCGATCGACAGCGTTCCGACCGGGAAATTGAACTGCATCTGCGAGCGGCCGACAACGCCCTCGGTGACATTGGCAACGAACCAGTCGCGGCTCTCCCCGCCCATCAGATAGGGCCAGACGCGCTTGGCATCGTCGGCGGTGATCTGGTCGCCGGCCACGGTCAGCTCGACTCCAAAGCCGGCCTGCAGCAGGTCGATCCGGCCCGTGGTCTCGATCCAGCCATCACCCTTGCGTGCAATGAACCGGTCTATGCCCATGGCGCCGTAGAGCGGCGCCGACCACCCGGAAAAATCCATGCTTTCGAACGGCAGCTCGGGCGCCGCCATGTCGTTGGGGTGCAGATAGACGTCCCGCGCCTTGAGGGAAATGCCGATTGTCGGACCATAGGTGGGGTCCAGCCCCATGGCGAAGACGCCCGAGATGCGGGCGCGGCTCTGGCCGATCTGGATGGACGCGTCGGCCAGCGTGAACTGGCCGGCCTCCGGATCCCAGCTGATATCCATGATCGAGGTGGCCACGGGAAAGAGCGCATCGTCGAGGCGCAGGTCAATCCCGGTCATGTCGAGCTTGAAGCTGCCATCCCTGAGCTTGCCGCCGGCGGGCATGAAATTGACGTCGATGGAAATGGCACCGGCGCCGCGGATGCCGCCCATCGTGCCCGCGTCCTCGATGATCGGCATGAAGGCGGAAAAGTCGATATTGGCGATGTCGGCCTCGAGCCTCGAGCCCCCGTCCTCGCCCATGGTCCGCGACATGGTGCCGGCCATGGTCTGGCCATTGAACTTCACCGAAAACTCGCCATCGGTCCGTGCGCCATTGTTCGAAGCCGCAATATCCAGCGTCACCGCGTCAAAGCGCCTGTAGATGCCATAGACAGAGTCAAGCATCTCCACCGTGCCCTCCCGCACGGCGAGGCGGGAGAACCGGCCCTGGCGGGTCTGGTTCACCAGTTCCATCAGGCTCTGCTCGGCCGCCTCCAGGTTGTAGATCAGCCAGTCATTGTCCGAGCGCATGGTGGTCGATGCCGGATTCTCGCCCAGGTGGATGCCCTCGGGAGAGATGCCGACCAGCGGAAAATTGTCCTGCCCCTCATTGACCCGGACCGTCGGGGCACCGCCCTCGGGATCCTCGATGACTTCAAGCCGCGTGGGGCGCGGTCCATAAAGATCCTGCACGACCTGGATATGCGGCCCGACCAGGCTGATCGAGGCGCCGGGCTGCCCGACCAGCGCGCTGATGGGCGAAAAGCCCACTTCCAGCGCATCCATGGCAATATGGGCCCCGGTCTTGCTGTCCGTCATCAGGACCGGGGCGAACTGGATGACCGGCCAGACGCCACCCTCCAGGGCGAGCGCCATTTCGCCCAGTTCCAGCTGGCTCGACGCCGGCAGCGCCCCCTGCACGAGGGCGCGCACCGCGCCACCGGCAAACGGGAGCCGTATGGGGGTGATCAGCAGGACCAGGTAGAGCAGCAGCACGATGGCAGCCGGCAGGCCGAGGACCCACAGGGCAATCCTGCCCGCCCGGCGCCCCGGGGGCCGCGAGCGTCGTGCAGACTGTTCTACAGGTGTGTCTGCGGGTAAAGTTGACGCGCTCACTTGCTTCCAGAACGAGGCTTGGCCGTAATCTGCTGGCACCCTCAAGAATCAACCGCAGAATGCGGTCTCTTGTC
This sequence comes from uncultured Devosia sp., assembly GCA_946481445.1. The sequence continues at coordinate 5,202 of CAMLOA010000036.1, forward strand.
CAATGATACCGGCTGGAATATGGCGCCGACACCCACAAATTGCTGCGCCCGCACAGATTGGACCCCGCGATGACCACGCTCAAGGAAGGCGATCCCGCCCCCGACTTCGCCATTGCGCTGGACGATGGCACCACGTTCCGGCTGTCCGATCACCGGGGCAAGCCGGTTGTACTCTATTTCTACCCGGAGGACGACTCGGGCGGATGCACGGACGAGAACCGGGAATTCTCCGAGCGCGCCCAGGCCTTCGCTGGTCTCGGCGCGGTGCTCCTGGGCATCTCGCCCGATAGCGTGGCCAGCCACGTCAAGTTCCGCAACAAGTATGGTCTGGCCCTGCCCCTGGGGTCCGATCCCGACCATCTTGCCATCGGCGCCTTCGGCCTGTGGCAGATGAAAAAGCTCTATGGCCGGGAATTCATGGGGCTGATCCGCACCTCGTTCATCATCGGCGCCGACGGACGCGTGGCCCGGATTGTCCGTGCGACGAGAATCCTGGGCCATGCGCAGAAAATGCTGGAGGCGCTGGAGGCGCATGTGGCTGGCGCACCAGCCAAATAGCGTTTGTTAACCATACGCACTCATACTGCGACAACCATGTTCGTTGGCGTCGCGGAGTGAGTGCATGCGTAACCAGGCCGGGTTTGGTCGGGTCGACCGGAAGCAGGAATTGCCCGCGCGCCAGGGCATTCACCCGGCCCTGTTCTACGGCATGTTCGCCCTGCTGCTGACCGGCAACGGCCTCCTGGGCACCGCGTTCCTGCTGTCGCCCGATATTGCCCGCCTGCTCAACCGGCAGACCGAGCAGATCGTGGAGGCCTACGAGGATCGCATCGCCCAGTTGCGGGTCGAGGTCGATCGGCTGCATTCGCGCAGCTATGCGCAGGCCGGCGACATCAATCTCCAGCTGCAGGAACTGGCGCAGCAGCAGGAAGTGCTGCTCGAGCAGCATCAGCTGGTCAAGATCCTGGTCGACAAGGCCGATTCCCTGGGCATTGAGGCCGCCGCCCTGCCCGCCTCCGCCGGCGACACGGCCCTGGCTGTTCCGGTGAACACGTCAGGCAATCCCGATATCGGCGCGACGGCCGCTGCGATCGCCCAGATGATGGACGAAACCCAGTTCGCCATGAGCTCGATCGCGGAAACCGCGTCGGCGCGGACGGACAGTATCGTCAGCGAACTTTCCGGCCTCGGCATCGATGTCGACCTGCCGCCCGCAGGCGACATCGGCGGGCCGCTGCTGCCGGCCAGCGACGGACCGGATGCATCGCCCATGATCGAGGATGCCAATGCCGTCATGGCGGCACTCATCCGCTACAAGGCGGCGCGTGACAGCATCGAAACCGCCCCTATCCACATGCCCATCACCGGCAATTTCCGCCAGAGCTCGGGCTTCGGCAACCGCACCGATCCCTTTACCGGCGGAAAGGCCTTCCATTCCGGGCTGGACTTCGCCGCGCCCAAGGGCACCGTCGTCTACAGCGCCGGCGAAGGCGTCGTCACCTTCGTGGGCGAGCGGTCCGGCTATGGCAATGTCGTCGAAGTCACCCATGCCGGCGGCCTGGTGACGCGCTATGCGCATCTCTCCGGGTTCCTCAGCGAAAAGGGCCAGGCGGTCAACGCGGGCACGCCGATCGCCAAGGTCGGCTCCACGGGCCGCTCGACCGGTCCGCACCTGCATTTCGAGGTGCGCAAGGCCGATGGTGCGCTCAACCCAAAGACCTTCCTCGAAGCCGGCAAGCGGCTGCTGGCACTGCTGGGCTGAGACTGCCGGACCTTTGAGGTCCGGCCTATCCCTCGGCGGCGACGTCCGTCGCCACGCCGACCCGCTGTGCCAGCGCGGCCTCCATGAACTCGTCCAGGTCACCATCCAGCACCACGGAGGGCTGGCCGCTTTCGACGCCTGTGCGCAGGTCCTTGACCATCTGGTAGGGCTGCAGCACGTAGGAGCGGATCTGGTGGCCCCAGCCGATATCGGTCTTGCTGGCGGCCTGCGCGTTGGCCGCCTCTTCGCGCTTCTGCAGTTCAGCCTCGTAGAGGCGCGATTTCAGCATGGCCATGGCGGTGGCGCGGTTCTTGTGCTGGCTGCGCTCCTGCTGGCAGGCGACAATGATGCCGGATGGGATGTGGGTAATGCGGATGGCCGAGTCCGTGGTGTTCACGTGCTGGCCGCCCGCACCCGATGCCCGGTAGGTGTCGACTTTGAGGTCGGATTCGCGGATTTCGATGTCGATGGAGTCATCGATCACCGGGTAGACCCAGCAGCTCGAAAAGCTCGTATGCCGGCGCGCCGCCGAATCGTAGGGGCTGATGCGCACGAGGCGGTGCACGCCGCTTTCGGTCTTGAGCCAGCCATAGGCATTGTGCCCGCTGACCTGGATGGTGGCCGATTTGATGCCGGCCTCTTCCCCGTCATGCATTTCGAGCACCTGGACCTTCATCTTCCGGCGCTCGGCCCAGCGCGTATACATGCGCAGCAGCATGTTCGCCCAATCCTGGCTCTCGGTGCCGCCGGCGCCGGAGTGGATCTCGACATAGCAGTCGTTGGCGTCGACTTCGCCCGAGAGCAGGGTCTCGATCTGGCGGCGGCGCGCGCTCTGCTTGAGCTCGATCAGCGCGGCTTCGGCTTCCTTGACGATCTCTTCGTCGCCTTCGGCCTCGCCCATCTCGATCAGTTCGACATTGTCGCGGATGCCAGCCTCGAGTTCGCGCACGGCCTTGACCGCCACGTCGAGTTCGTCGCGCTCGCGCATCTTGGTGCGCGCTTTTTCCGGGTCGTTCCAGAATTCGGGGGATTCGGTCTCGGCGGTCAGCGCGTCGAGGCGCAGTTCAGCAGTATCCCAGTCAAAGATGCCTCCTCAGCAGGGTCAGAACCTGCTCGATTTCGGCGACGGTCTTTTCGATTTCCGCACGCATTGGACAATTCCTTCAGTGTTGCCGCCCATGTAGCGGACGATGGCGGCGCGATCAACCTCGGCGGGACTTTTCGAACTTCCGGAGCGCGGTGTCCCGCTTGAGCCGGGATATCCGGGAAAGGAAGAAGATGCCGCCGACCTGGTCGATCTCGTGCTGGGCCACTCTTGCGGGGAATCCGTCGAGCTTGAGCACCTGCTGCAGCCCTTCCGCGTCGTCAAAGGTCACCTCCACCCGTGTGGACCGCTCCACCGGCACCTCGATTCCGGGCATGGAAACCGAGCCCTCCGGGCCAAACACGGTTTCGGGGCTGCGCCACGCGATTTGCGGATTGTAGAGGACGCGATAGTCACGTCCTTGCACTTCGGGCGCAATGCTCACCACGACGACGGGCTCATCCAGCCCAAGATGGGCAGCAGCCAGGCCATAGGCATGGACCTCCGACGCCGCCGCCAGCAGCGCCGCTCCCACTTCCCTCATGGGTTCATCCACTGGTCTTGCGATGGCTGGCCGCGTCAGTGCGGCGTTGGGCCAGGTCACGAAAGGCGGCATGTCAGAACAGGCCGCCGCGGCCCACCCCGATTTCGACCCACTGCCCGGTATCGGCGTCATACACCCGCTGGCCCGGCTGCTGCGGAGCGGGCTGTGCCGTGAAGGCCCCGCCATATTGCTGCTGCATGGCCTGCTCGCGCATGATGGCATCGATGGCGTTGACATCCACGCCGATGACCGACGTCATCAGGTTCGGGCCGGTGCCCGGCTTGAAGGCTTCCTGGATAGCCGGGCCCCCTTCGTAGGCAGCCACACCCGAATTGGGGTCGATCCACGCAGTCGCCATTCCGGGCGGGACGTTGAAGGGCGTTGCCGGCTTGCCGGCCAGCGCCTTGGCCATGAAGTCGGTGAAGATCGGCACCGCAAAGGAGCCGCCCGTGACCGACGAGCCCATCGAGCGGGGCTGGTCGTAGCCGACATAGACGCCAACGACGAGTTCGGGCGTGAACCCTACGAACCAGGCGTCCTTGTAGTCGTTGGTCGTCCCCGTCTTCCCGGCGACGGGCCGGTTGAGAACCCTGGCCGCGGTGCCGGTGCCCCGCTGCACCACGCCTTCCATCATTGAGGTGATCTGGTAGGCCGTCATCGGGTCGAGCACCTGCTCGCGATTGTCGATAATGGTGGGCTCGCCCTGGCCCGTCCAGGCTTCCGCCTCGCAGCCCTGGCAGAGGCGCTGGTCGTGGCGATAGACCGTCACACCATAGCGGTCCTGGATGCGGTCGATCAGCGTGGGCACGATCTTGCGGCCACCATTGGCAATGGTGGCATAGGCAGCCGTCATGCGCATGTCGGTGGTTTCACCCGCACCCAGCGCCATGGCCAGCACCGGCTGCATGCTGTCATAGATGCCGAACAGGCGTGCATATTCGGCCACCAGCGGCATGCCGATATCCTTGGCCAGCCGCACCGTCATCACGTTCCGGCTGCGCTCGATGCCGCGCCGCAATGTCTGCGGCCCATAGAATTCCTGCGCGTAGTTTTCCGGCCGCCAGACGGAACCGTCGCCGTTGCGGATTTCCACCGGCGCGTCCAGCACGACGGAGGCCGGCGTATAGCCGTTATCGAGTGCCGCCGCATAGACAAAGGGCTTGAAGGACGAGCCCGGCTGCCGCAGGGCCTGCGTGGCGCGGTTGAACTCGCTCATGGCATAGGAGAAGCCGCCGACCATGGCCAGTACGCGGCCGGTCCTGGGGTCCATGGCCACCAGCGCGCCCTCGATCTCGGGCACCTGCTGCAGGGTATAGATGCCCGGCTTGCCGGCAACCGGCGACACATAGACCACATCACCCACATTAAGAAGCGATGACAAGCTCTTCGAAACCCACGTGATTTCCG
>CAMLOA010000037.1 GCA_946481445.1 uncultured Devosia sp.
GGAACAGGAAGGGGAAGCACAGGACATTGTTGACCTGGTTGGGATAGTCCGACCGCCCGGTGCAGATCATCGCATCGGGCCGGGCCTCGCGCGCCAGCTCGGGCATGATCTCGGGAATGGGATTGGAGAGCGCCAGGATCAGCGGATTGGCCGCCATATCCTTCATCATCTCGGGCTTGAGCGCCCCGGCCTTGGAGAGACCGACATAGATATCGGCGCCGGCCATCACCTCGCTGAGCTCTGTCTTGTCGGTGTCCTGTGCAAAGGCGCCGCGCCAGCGGTCGACATTGTTGTGGCGCGCCTTGGTGACCAGGCCCTTGGAATCGGCGATCCAGATATTTTCCCGGCTCGCGCCCACCGCGATCAGCATGTTCATGCAGGCAATGGCAGCCGCGCCCGCGCCCGAGGTCACGATCTTGACCCTGGCTATGTCCTTGCCCACCAGCTTCATCGCATTGAGCACGGCAGCGGCCACGATGATGGCGGTGCCGTGCTGGTCATCGTGGAAGACCGGGATATTCATGCGCTCGCGCAGCGCTTCCTCGATCTCGAAGCATTCGGGCGCCTTGATATCCTCCAGATTGATGCCGCCGAAGCTGGGTTCGAGTGGCGCCACGATCTCAATGAAGCGCTTGGGATCCTGCTCGTTGACCTCGATGTCGATGGAGTCGATGCCGGCAAACTTCTTGAACAGCACCGCCTTGCCTTCCATCACCGGCTTGGATGCCAGCGCGCCGATATTGCCCAGGCCCAGCACGGCGGTGCCATTGGAGATGACGGCGACGAGGTTGCCCTTGGAGGTGTATTTGTAGGCCGCGGCGGGGTCGGCGGCGATCTCCTCGCAGGGAATGGCGACGCCCGGCGAATAGGCGAGTGAAAGATCGCGCGTATTGGCCAGCGGCTTGGTGGCGACGATCTCGAGCTTGCCCGGCTTGGGAAATTCGTGGAAATGCAGCGCCGCGTCATGCAGCTTGTCGTTGGTCTCGCGTGACATGTCGAATGCGGCTCCTCCCGCTCACTCTCTCGGCTTCACTCATCACGCGGCGGCGGCGTGGTGATATACGCCTTTGGTCGTATCCGCCCGGGCAGTCAAACTGTCGCGCCGGCACCGGCTTGAGGTCCGGCCGCGCCCGCGCTACTGACACCCCGTGTGAGGGGTTCGATGGGCAACAAGCCTGCCATCATCGTGAGGGAACTGGGCATCGCCGTGGCGGTGCTGGCCATCTATGTCCTCACCCTGCTGCTGCCGCTGCACCAGGCCGCCGGCCTGCAGCGCGACTTCGCCCGGCTCGGCTTTGCTACCGCCGACACCTGGTCGGTCTGCCAGAGCCTGGCTGCGGACGAGGATGGCGACGACCGGCAGGCGCCACAGGCCGGCAAATGCGCCGCCAATGGTATCGGCAAGAACCCGCTCGGCGCCGCGCCGGCAGTCCTGGCCAGCCTCTACCCGCCCGCCCCCCTGTTGCCGCTGGCAGCGCCCAGGGTACGGACCCTGCCGCATCTTGCCCGTTACGAACGGCAGGCGATCCCGCGCGCACCTCCTGTCACGGTCTGATCCCGAGCGGACGCAGAGGCGTCCGAACAGACCCATTTTCCTGACTGGAGATCACCATGATCCGCTTTGCCCTGCGCGCAGCCGCCGCTGCCGCCACTCTTGCTGCCCTTGCCAACCCCGCCCTGGCCCATGCCACGTTCGAAGTGTCCGAGGCTTCTCCGCGCGCCTCCTACAAGGCCGTCCTTCGCATTCCCCATGGCTGCGGCACCGAGGCCACCCACACCGTGCGCGTGCAGATTCCGGAAGGCTTCTTCAATGCGAAGCCCATGCCCAAGGCGGGCTGGACGCTGCAAACCGTGACCGGCCCCTACGAACACACCTATGACAATCACGGCACGCCCATGACCGAGGGGGTCAAGGAAATCGTCTGGTCGGGCGGCAACCTCCCCAATGAATGGTATGACGAGTTCGTCTTCCGGGGCACCTTTGCCGATACGCTCGAACCGGGCGTCTTCTACTTCCCCGCCATCCAGGAATGCGCCAATGGCGAGGAAGCCTGGATCGACGTGAGCGGCGAAGGCGAGCGGCCCGCCCCCAGCGTGCAACTGGTTGCCGAAGGCGGACAGGGTGAGCACCACCATGCCGCCGCCCCTGCGGCGACGGAGGCCGCCGTCACTGTCGGCGACATCGCCATTTCCGGCGCCTTCACCCGCGCCACCCTGCCCAATGCGCCGGTCGGCGGTGGTTTCCTGACGCTGGTCAATTCGGGAGGCCAGGACGACGTGCTGATTTCGGCCAGCGCCGACTTCGCCGCCGAAGTGCAGCTGCACGAAATGGCCATGGACGGCGACGTGATGAAGATGCGCCAGCTGACCGGCGGCATTGCCGTGCCCGCGGGCGAGACAGTGACGCTTGCCCCGGGCGGGCTGCACATCATGTTCATGGGGCTCAAGGCGCCGCTGGTCGAGGGCGAGAGCGTGGCGGTGACGCTGACCTTCGAGACGGCCGGCACGGTCACCGTCGACCTGCCCGTGCTGGGCACGGCGGCTGACGAGGCGGCTGGCGGCGGTCACCACGGCCACTAAGGCAAAGGCCCCGGACCTTGCGGAGTCCGGGGCCTTTTCATCTTGTCGCAAAGCCGCGTCGATCAGCCAATGGTGCGCGGATCAATATCGGCGCCATAGTCCACGCCGCCCAGGCCGAAGCCGAACAGCTTGAGGAACTCGGCCTTGTGCTTGTCGAGATCGGCGAGGTTGCCCAGCGTCTCGGTGGAGAGCAGCGGCCAGCGATAGGTCATCTCGTCCTGCACGGTCTTGGACAATTCCCAATCATCGACGCGGATGCGGTTGTCGTCATCGAGCGCCAGTTCCGGCAGCTTGACGCGGAACAGGCGGTCGATCTGCTCGATGCAGCCTTCACCCAGGCCCATCTCGTCCATCACCTTGATCAGCATGGTGCCATAGAGCGGCACGACGGGGATGGCCGAGCTGGCCTGCGTGACCACGGCCTTGAGCGCCACGACGAAGGCGCTCCGGGCTCCGAACCGGCCGCGGATGGCGGCGGCGGCGCGGTCGAGATCGGCCTTGGCGCGGCCCAGCGTGCCCTTGTGATAGATGGGCCAGGTCAGCTCGCTGCCCAGATAGGTATAGTTGAGCGTGGTGAAGCCATCGGCCAGCACGCCCGCTTCGGCCAGAGCGGCGATCCAGAGCTCCCAATCCTCGCCGCCCATGACCTTGACCGTGGCCTCGGCCTCCTCGGCGGTGGCCGGCTCGATCTCGACCTCGCTGACCTCGCCGGTCCCCGTATTGAGCGTCTTGGAGCGCACGGCTGAGCCCATGGGCTTGATCGCCGAGCGATACAGGGTGCCGGTCTTGGGGTCGGTGCGCACCGGCGAGGCGAGGCTATAGACGATGAGGTCGACCTGGCCGAGATGGCTGCGGATCTGCTCGATGGTCTCGGCCTTGATGGCATCGGAGAAGGCGTCGCCCTCGACGGTCACCGCGACACGCCCGGCGGCCTCTGCCCGCTTCTCGAAGGCGCGGTTATTGTACCAGCCGGCAGAAGCCGTCTTGGTTTCGCCCGGCTCCTTTTCAAACGACACACCCACCGTGTCGGCATCCGCGCCGAACGTGTTGACGATGCGCGAGGCCAGGCCGTAGCCGGTCGAGCAGCCCAGCACCAGCACGCGCTTGCGCGCCGATGGGACCGGCCCCTTCACCACGACGTGGTCGATCTGCCGCTGCACATGGGTGGCGCAGCCGATGGGGTGGGCGGTGGTGCAGATGAAACCGCGGATTTTCGGTTCGATGATCAAGGGCGCAACTCCACGAATACGTTGATCCGGCCGCGCGGGCCGAACGGTGCTGTGCTCGGTTTCTAGTGCGATGCGCGCCGAAGCGCCAGTGCGGGCGCGATTTTCGTCCCCGGCCATTGCCAGATCGGTGCTGCCGCGTCAGACATTTGCGGGACTCGCGAATAGGCTGCGGCCCCGGGAGGAGGCGCCAACATGTTGACCCTGCGGCAGATCGAGGTGGTGCGGGCCATCATGGTCACGGGGACCATTGCCGGCGCGGCCAAGCTGCTCAAGGTATCGGCACCCGGCATCAGCCGGCTGATGAAGTATACCGAGGGCTCGCTTGGTGTCCGCCTATTCGACCGGCGGGGCGGCCGCTATGTGCCCACGCCCGAGGCGCGCCACATCTTCCGCCTGCTCGATACCGTGTTCAGCAAGGTGGAGGACCTGCAGCTGGCGATCGAGGGGCTGGGGCGGGGTGTGGAGCAGGAACTGCGCCTGGGCTCGGTGCCCAGCATTTCGCAGGCCATGGTGCCCAGCGCGGTGGAGCAGCTGCTCAAGCGCTATCCGGAGCTGTCGCTCGATATCAACATCCTCAAGATCGAGGAGGCGATCGACTACCTGCTGCTCGGCAAGGGCGAACTGGTCGCCATTTCGTCGCGCTTCGAGCATTCCATGATCGATTTCGCGCATCTGGCGACGGGCCGGCTGCTGTGCATCGTGCCCGAGAACAGCGACCTGGCCGGCCGCAAGGCCATTTCGCCGCACGAAATGGCCAACCATCCCCTGATCGGCATCGACCCGGCCGATCCCTACGGCTCCATCATGGCCGGGCTGTTCCGCGAGGCCGGCGTGGACTACCAGATGAAGATCAAGGCCCGCTTCGGCTCGACGGTGTGCAGCCTGGTGGCGGCGGGGCTCGGCATAGCCATCATCGACGAATTCACCATCGCCAAGGGCCGCATGCCGGGCATCAAGGCCATCGAGATCTCGGCGCCCAGCACGTTCCATACCTATGTCGCCTACCGCAACGACGTCCCGCTCTCCATCTATGCCGAGGCCTTCATCAAGCTGCTGCGCGCCGAGATGGTGCGGACGACCAAATTAACATGATGTTTGGCTCTGCGAATATCTTCGCTGTATGGTTATCCTGCTGATGGGGCTATTTTCTTCACACTGATTGCGGAGAAAACCCTTGCCGGCTTCCACCCCTGAATCCCGGTCCGGACGCGATGGCGTGCCGGGCTACATCCCGCTGGTGGGCCATCCCATCGGGCAGGTCCTGACCCCGCCGCTCTTCAATGCCCGTTTCGCGGCGCTGGGCATCGACATGACCATGATCCCCGTGGACATGACCGCGGAGCGGATCGCCAGCTTCTTCTCGGCCATCCGGGGCTGGAGCAATTGTGCCGGCTGCTCGGTGACCATTCCGCACAAGCAGGCGGCCTTTGCCGCGGCCGACGCCCATACCGAGCGCGCCAAAAAAGCCGGCGCGGTCAATTTCCTCCGCCGCGACCCGGATGGGCGGCTCATCGGGGACATGACCGATGGCCTTGCCATGGCCCAGGCTGTTGCCGGCACGGGCTTTGCCCTTGCGGGTGCGCGCACGCTCTTGGCGGGAGCGGCGGGCGGCGCGGGCGGGGCAATTGCCGATGCCCTGTGCGCCGCCGGCATTGCCAGCCTCGACCTCGTCGATCCGCGCGCCGAAGCCTGCGCGGCCCTGGGCCGCATCCTTGAGGCCCGCTATCCCGGCGTGGCCGTCGGCTGGACCGGCCAGGCGGATGGGCATGACCTTGCGGTCAACGCCTCGCCCATGGGCATGCGACCGGATGACCCCATGCCGATCGACCTCGACAGGCTGGCGGCAGACGCCCTGATCGCCGACGTTGTCACCAAGCCTGTGGTGACGGCATTGATTGCCGCAGCGCGGCAGCGGGGCATGCGGACGGTGACCGGCGACGCGATGGCGGCAGCACAGCTGCCCTTCCAGCTCCGTCACCTGGGTCTTGATCAAGGAGCATGGCAATGAAGACGTCCATCGCAACGGTGTCGATCAGCGGCGACCTCGCCGGTAAGCTCGAGGCGATCGCCAAGGCGGGATTCGACGGCGTCGAAATCTTCGAGAACGACTTTCTGATCTTCGACGCCTCGCCGCGCGAGATCGGCCAGATGGTGCGCGATGCCGGCCTGGCGCTGAGCCTGTTCCAGCCTTTCCGCGACTTCGAGGGCCTGCCCGAGCCCTATCGCAGCCGCGCCTTCGACCGCGCCCGCCGCAAGTTCGACGTCATGAACGAGATGGGCGCCGAACTGATGCTGGTCTGCTCGTCGGTATCGCCCCTGGCCCTGGGCGGGATCGACCGCATCGCCGCCGACTTCGCCGAGCTGGGCGAACTGGCAGCGCAGCGCGGCGTGCGGGTGGGCTATGAAGCGCTCGGCTGGGGCCGGCACATCAACGACCATCGCGACGCCTGGGAAGTGGTGCGGCGCGCCGACCACCCCCGCATCGGGCTGATCCTGGACAGTTTCCACACCCTGTCGCGCGGAATAGATCCCGACACTATCCGGTCCATCCCGCATGAGCGCATCTTCCTGGTGCAGCTGGCCGACGCGCCGCGGCTCGACATGGACCTGCTGTCCTGGAGCCGGCACTATCGCATGATGCCCGGCGAGGGCGACCTGCCGGTCGAAGCCTTCATGCGCGCCGTTGCCGCCACAGGCTATGACGGCACGGTCTCGCTCGAGATCTTCAACGACCAGTTTCGCGGGGCCTCCAGCCATTCCATCGCGCGGGATGGGCACCGCTCGCTGATCAACCTGCTCGATGGCGTGCGCCGCAACGAGCCGGAGGTGCGGATCACCGGGCTGCCGCAGATCCCGCCGCTGCCGCGCACCAGCGGCGTGGCCTTTGTCGAATTCGCCGCGGACCAGGAACAGGCCCGTTCACTCGCCGTCGTGCTGCGCCAGCTGGGCTTCAGCCTGACCGGGCGCCATCGGAGCAAGGATGTCGCGCGCTTCAGCCAGGGCGCGATCAATATCGTGATCAACAGCGAGAAGCAGGGCCTGGCGCACAGCGCCTTCGTGGTGCGCGGGCTCACGGCCTATGCGATGGGGATCGCCGTGGACGACGCGGCGGCGGCGCTGCGCCGGGCGCAGGCCATGGACGCCGCGCGCTTCGAACAGGAAACGTCCCCGGACGAGGCCCGCGTTCCGGCCATTCGCGGCGTCGGCGGCGGCGTGCTCTATTTCCTCGATGGGTCCGAGGGCCTGGGCAATATCTGGGAGAACGAGTTCGTGCCGGTGGAGGAAGCCGGCCCGGATGCCGGGCTCACCCGCATCGACCATGTGGCCCAGACCGTGCCCAATGACGAATTGCTCAGCTGGCTGCTCTACTACCAGTCCGTGCTGCCGACCCGGAAACTGGCGCCGGTCGACATCGTCGATCCGCAGGGCCTGATCCGCAGCCAGGTGGTGCAGAGCCCCGGCGGCGATATCCGCATCACGCTCAACGGCACCGAGGACCGCAGCACCGTGGCCGGCCACTTCCTGGCCGAGTCCTTCGGCCCCGGAATCCAGCACCTCGCCTTTGCCACCGCCGACATCTTTGCCGCCGCGCGCCGGATGCAGGCCAATGGGCTCGTGCCCCTCGCCATCTCGCAGAACTATTACGAGGATATCGAAGTCCGCTACGGGCTCGACCCCGATTTCACCGCCGCGCTGCGGCAGTTCAACATCCTTTACGACCGCGATGCGGAAGGCGAATATCTGCAGCTCTATACCGTGCCGATCGGGGAGGGGTTCTTTTTCGAGATCGTCGAGCGGCGCGGCGGCTATGGGGGGTATGGCGGGCCGAACGCCATCTTCCGCATCGCCGCCCAGCGCCGCCACCTGCGCCCGGCCGCCGTGCCGCGGCTCTGACATAGCCGTCGACCTTCCCGAATTAACATGAGGTTATAGAAAGTGCCTGAAATGGTATTTGCGTTAGCAGGACCGGGACGGCATTTTCGACGGTGACCAGCGCGGCCAGCCGCACTGCAGATCAAGCAGGGGCGATGCCCCCGGGAGGAAACTATGCTTCGTAGAACTTTGTTTGCAACGGCGGCCGCCGCTGCCCTCGTGCTGGGCACGGGCGTGGCCCAGGCCCAGACATTCCCCGAGCGCGAACTGCTCGGGGTGGTGATGTGGGGCGCCGGCGGCGCCACCGACGTGGTGGCCCGCGCCGTCAACCCCGCCGCCGAAGCGGCCCTGGGCAAGACCATCGTCGTGCTGAACAAGGCCGGCGGCGCCGGCGCCATCTCGACCGCCTATGTCAATTCGGCTCCGTCGGACGGCTACACCATTCTCTATGGCGCGGAAAACCCGCAGCTGCATCCGGTTATGGGCGTCTCCGACCTCGACTACGACGCTTTCTTCCCGGTCAATATCCTGGGCCGCGGCGTCGCCGTGGTCGTGGTGCCCGCAGCATCCAAGTACCAGACCATGGAAGACCTGCTGGCTGACATCCAGGCCAATCCGGGCATGGTCAAGATGGGTTCGACCGGTCCGGGCGGCCTGCCCAGCACGGTGGGCGCGCTGATCAGCAGTTCGGCTGATTTCGACGTCACCGCCATCCCGTTCGAGGGCGAAGGCCCCGGCATCACCGCCATGCTGGGCAATGAAGTGGACTTCATGCCGGCCGGCGTCTCGGCCGCCGCCGAGCAGATCAAGGCGGGCACGATCCGTGCGCTGGCCGTGGTCAATCCCGAGCCCATCGACTCCCTGCCCGGCGTGCCGGCCATCACCGACGCCGTGCCCGGCATGGCCAAGTATCTGCCCTGGGGGCCCTTCTACGGGGTCTTCGTCAAGAACGACGTGCCCGACGAGGTCAAGATGACCCTGGTTGCCGCCTACGAAAAGGCAGCCCAGAGCGAGGAATTCGTGACGCTCATGGCCAATCGCGGCAATGTCATCATGAACATTTCGGGGCCCGCCGCCAGCGAGTTCCTGACCAAGTGGCAGCAGGTCACGGCCTGGGCGCTGCAGGATACCGGCGGCGCCGCCGTCGATCCGGAGACCCTGGGCATCCCGCGCCCCTAAGGCGCCACCATCAAGCGGCGCGGGCGAGCCCGGACGGGGCCTGCCCGCTGCCAGGGAGGGGAATATGGAACTGTCGCGGCGGCCAGGCGAACTGGTCTTTTCCATCCTGCTGATCGCCTTTGCACTGGCGGCCTTCTGGCAGGCTTTCGATATCTCCGGGTTCAAGGGCCTGTCCACGCCCGGCGTGTTCCCGATGCTGGCAACGGGCGCCATGGTCGCGGCCAGCGTGATCAATCTGGTCAGCCTGTTCCGGGCCCCTCCGCCATCCACCGAGCATGGCGGCGTGGCGGCGCGGTTCGTGCGCGAATATGTCCCGGTCCGGCACCTGACGGTCTTTGCCATGCTGGTCGCCTATGTGCTGACCATGCCCCTGCTCGGCTTCGTCATCGGCTCAGGCCTGTTCCTGGTGGCCATGATCCAGTTCCTGTGGCGCAAGAACCTGCTGTTCACCCTGCTCATCAGCGCGGTTGCCCTCGCCCTGGTCTATTTCGTCTTCCGCACCCTGTTCCAGGTCGTCCTGCCGCAGGGCTCGCTCTTTCCGGGGCTGTCGTGATGTTCATGCAAGCACTGGCCGATTTCGGCACCGTCTGGCTCGATCCCTGGCTGCTGTTCCTGACGGCCGCCGGCACGATGGCGGGCATCTATATCGGCGCCATTCCCGGCCTCTCGGTCACCATGGCGACCTCGATCCTGATCTCGTTTACCTTCAAGTGGCATGTGAACGAGGCGCTGGCGCTGATTTCCGGCGTCTTCCTTGGCGGGGTCTATGGCGGCTCGCGCACCGCGATCCTGCTCAACATACCCGGCGCGCCCAGCGCCATCGCCACCGCGCTCGAAGGCTATCCCCTGGCCAAGAAGGGGCAGGCGGGCGAGGCCATCGGCCTCACCACAGTCATGTCCGTCATCGGCGGCTTTGTCGGCATCATCGCCCTGGCAACCCTCGCACCGGCCATTTCCAGCATCGCGCTGATGTTCAATTCGCGCGACTACCTGCTGCTCGGGCTGATCGGTCTGTTGCTTGTCGGCACGCTCTCGGGCGAAAGCCTGGCCAAGGGCGTCTTCTCGGGCGCATTGGGCGTGACCATC
>CAMLOA010000038.1 GCA_946481445.1 uncultured Devosia sp.
GAAGAAGTGCTGGATGCCGACGTGATCCTGCACGCCCGCGACATCGCCAATCCCGACCATCTGGCGCAGGCACTCGACGTGCTGAAAGTGCTGGGGGACCTCGGGGTTTCAGCCGAGACGACGCCGATCATCGAAGTGTGGAACAAGGTCGACCTGCTGGGCCACGACGCGCAAGAAGCCGGGCAACTCATGTCCAGCATGGTTCCCGCCGGCAAGGTGGCCGCCGTCGTTCCGGTTTCGGCGCTGACGGGGCAGGGGCTGGACGCGCTCAAGCTGGCGATAGAGACAGCTCTGGGCGAGAAGAGCCGCACCTATCACGTCCATGTCCCACACTCGGCCGGCAGCGACATCGGCTGGCTGCATACCCACGCCGAGATCATTTCGCGCGATGAACCGACCGAACGGGGTTCTGGCTTCGTCGTCCGCGTGCAGCCGCGGCACAAGACCGCGTTTCTCGAACGTTTCAATGGCCGTATCGAAGGGCAGGACAGCTAAGCCTTGTCGGCGGCGCGAATTTCATTCCAGTACCGGTCCAGCCGCTCCAGACCCGCCTCGGCGATCGCAACGCCGTCCGCCTCGCACCGCCGCTCGACGTAGTGGAAGCGGCGGGTGAACTTGTGGTTCGCGTCGCGCAGGGCAGCCTCGGCGTCAACTCCGGCGTGCCGGGCGAGATTGGCCACCGCAAACAGCAGGTCCCCGATCTCCTCATGCCTGGCAGCGTGGTCGCCAGCCGCATGCGCGGCCGCGACCTCGTCCAACTCCTCATCCACCTTGGCCTTCACCTCGGCAAATCCCGGCCAGTCGAACCCAACCTTGGCAGCGCGCTTGGTGAGCTTTTCGGCGCGCGCAAGGGCAGGGAGGGTATGGGGGACGTCGTCAAGCTGAGACGGCGCCCGTGTCCCGCGCCGGGCGGCTTTCGCGTTCCGCTCTTCTGCCTTGATGCTTTCCCAGCGCTGCTTGGCCGCATCCGAGCCGGCGGCATCGACACTCCCAAACACATGAGGGTGGCGCCTGATGAGCTTTTCGGTGATGCCATAGATCACGTCGCCAATGTCGAAGTGGCCGGCCTCCCGAGCCATCTGTGCGTGGTAAACCGGCTGCAGAAGCAGGTCGCCCAGTTCTTCACGCAGGTCGGCGAAGTCCTGGCGCTCGATCGCGTCGGCGACCTCGTAGGCTTCTTCGATGGTGTAGTGACGGATGGTCGAGAAGTCCTGTTCCAGATCCCAGGGACAGCCGCCGGCCGGATCGCGCAGCGCGGCCATGATTTCGATCAAGCGGGAAATGTCACGGGAAGGCTGCATGGCGCGAACTCGGAAACGTGGACCGGGCCCACACTAGCAGGGTCGGGCAGCATGCGCCTCCGCCGGGTGCCGATTTCCAGCGGTTTCATCGGCCCAAAGCGGATATCGCTTGTTCGCATAATATATATTATGGAACTATCGCGTTGCCGGAGAGGCGCGTGTGCTGAGACTGGTGACAGGCTGTGGGCGGCGGCCACGGTCTGATCCTGCGGTGGAAACCGAGCGTCGCATTCCTGGCATAGATCGTGTCGGCAGAACCCGCTGCCCCGGACAATGCGGCGTGACAAGGACTGGTGGGAACCATGATATCTGCAACCTATGGCAGGAATCGCCGGTCCTGACGGCTGCTGTCTGGATCATCGGCGATATGTTCGGCCATCATTGCCGGGGCTCGCCAGCGGATCGATATTGCGTCCGACATGGCCGTCCGATTCCGATGGACAAATTTGACCATTTGATCAAAATATTGATCGCTTGCCTGCTTCGGGCGTGGAGGATGACGTGCGGTACGGTTACAAGGCATCTGCGGAACAGTTCTCGCCGAGCAAGCTGCTGCAGTTCTCGATCGAGGCAGAACAGGCCGGGTTCGATTCCGTCTTCATCAGTGACCACTTCCAGCCCTGGAAGCATACGGACGGCCATGCCCCATTTGCGCCAGGCTGGATGGGGGCGGCCCTTGCCAGCACGCAGAAACTCATTTTTGGAACGTCCGTGCTGACGCCGACTTTCCGGTTGCACCCGAGCGTGGTGGCGCACGCGTTCGGCACGCTGGGCGCGATGTATCCGGGGCGCGTGATCCTGGGCGTCGGCACCGGAGAATCGCTCAACGAAGTGCCGGCGACCGGCATGGAGTGGCCGGAGTTGAAGGAGCGTTCGGCGCGGCTGCGCGAGGCCGTCAAGCTCATTCGCCGGCTTTGGACCGAGGATCGCGTGACCTTCGAGGGGGAATTCTACCGCACGGTCAGCGCGACGATCTATGACAAGCCGGACCAGCCGGTACCCATCTACATTGCTGCCGGCGGCCCGCTCAACGCAAAGTATGCCGGCCGGGCCGGCGATGGATTTATCTGTACCTCCGGCAAGGGTGCGGAGCTCTATGTCGACCAATTGCTGCCCAATGTCGCTGCGGGCCGTGCGGAGTCTGCCACCAAGCCGTTCGAGCGCATGATCGAGGTCAAGGTCTCGTTCGACACCGCCTATGATCGGGCTCTCGAGGACACGCGGAACTGGGCCGCACTGTCGCTGTCCGCCGAAGAGAAGCACTCCGTCGAGGACCCGGCAGAGATGGAACGGCTGGCAGCGGCGCTGCCCATCGACCGTATCGCCAAGCGCTGGATCGTGTCGAACGACCCCGACGAGCATGTCGCGGCGATCAAGACCTATATCGACTATGGTTTTGACCACCTCGTTTTTCATGCCCCCGGCAATGACCAGAGCCGCTTTCTGTCGCTGTACAGCAGGGAAATTCTGCCGCGGCTGCGCAACCTGACTTCGGCAGGTTCAAGGGCGTAAGCCCCCTGCCCGCCTGGGATCGGACGATGACCGCACCACGCTTCACCATCTGGGGCCTGCCCGGCATGCCCGAAATCGGAGCCGGCGACGACCTCGTCGAGCTCATTGCCGCGGCAGTCGAGGCGTTGGCCGGAACCGACGCAGATTCGGCCCTTCAGGATGGCGACATCCTGGTCGTCACAAGCAAGATTGTGTCCAAGGCCGAGGGCCGGCAGGTGCCGGCGACGGACCGCGAGAAGGCCATTGCCGAAGACACGGTGCGCGTCGTGGCCGAGCGGGTCCATCCCGGCGGCGTGACCAAGATCGTCGAAACGCGGCACGGCCTGATCATGGCGGCCGCCGGGATCGACACATCCAATGTGCCCGATGGCACCGCGCTTCGGCTCCCCGAGGACCCTGATGCGTCGGCACGCCGGCTCTGCATCGGCCTGCGGCAACGTTTCGGCGTCACCCTGGGCGTGATCATCACGGACACCCTGGGGCGCCCATGGCGGGTCGGGCAGACCGACGTCGCCATTGGCGCCGCAGGGGTGAAGGTGACCGACGACCTGCGCGGGGGCGTGGACGCCAATGGCCGGCCGCTGCAGGTGACCATCACCGTGCTCGCCGACGAGCTCGCCGGCGCAGCCGACCTGGTCAAGGGCAAGGCCAGTGGCATCCCGGTGGCAGTCGTGCGCGGAATGAAGCGCATCGTAACGGACCTTGACGCTCCGGGCGGCCGTTCGCTGGTACGATCGGTCGACGACGACATGTTCCGGTTCGGCAGCGCAGAAGCCTATCGACTAGGCTACGAGGCGGCCCTGGCCGAACTCGGCCAGAACCGACCCGAGCCTCCCAAGATCATCAAGCAGCGTCAGGACTAACATGCGATCCCTTCTTGCAACTCTCGGTCTCGGCGTATTGCTCGCCGGATTGCCCTGGACCAGCGCACTGGCCCAGACCCACTATCCGCTGGCCCTGGAGAATTGCGGCGTCACGGTGACCATCCCGACCGCGCCGCAGCGGGTCGTCACCATCAAGTCCAGCGCCACCGAAATGCTGTTGGCCCTCGGTCTTGGCGACCGTATCGTTGGGATCGGCTTCCAGGATGGCCCGGTCCCCCCGGTCTGGGCGGAGGCGGCAGCAGGGCTCAACGTCTTGTCCGACAAGCTCCCAGCGCAAGAAGTCGTGCTGGGTGTGGAGCCGGACTTTGTCTATGGCGGGTGGGAAAGCAACTTTGCTGCGGATGGGGCCGGCGAGCGCCCTACCCTGGCGGCGCTGGGCATCACCACTTATGTGGCACCGGCCGCGTGCCGGTCCGTCAAGCCTGCCAAGCTCAGCTTTGATGCCCTGTTCGGCCAGATCGAAGAATTGGGGACGATCTTAGATGCCAAGGAGGCAGCGGCCGAACTGGTCGCTGCTCAGAAGGCCGAACTGGCAAAGGTTGCTCCGGATGGTCGCGGGCTCACCGCCCTGTGGTATTCCTCGGGCACCAAGACGCCTTATGTCGGCGCCGGAAGCAACGCGCCGGCCATGATGATGGAGGCACTTGGTCTCAGCAACATCATGTCCGACGTCGACGACGGCTGGGTCTCGGCAAGCTGGGAGGCCATCGTCGACGCCGATCCAGATGTCATCATCCTGGTCGATGCCGCCTGGAATTCGGCGGAGCAGAAGCGCGCCCTGCTGGCCGAGAACCCGATCACCAGCCAGCTCGACGCCGTGGTGAACCAGCGCTACCTCGTCGTGCCATTTCCTGCAGCAGAAGCTGGCGTGCGCAATGTCGGCGCCGTGACCGACATGGCGGCCCAACTCCAAGCCCTCGACTTCACACCATGACCGACCTGCGGCGACCGGTCCTGCTCCCGCTCGCTGCTGCGCTTTTGGCCTTGCTGCTGCTGAGCGCCACCCTTGCCGTGGCGCTCGGGCCGGCCGATATCGGTCCGATAGAGGTCTGGGCCACCATTGGCCACCACCTCGGCCTAGTCGCGGAAAGCCCGGTACCCCGCCTGCGTGATGCCATCATCTGGGACCTCCGGCTACCACGCGTGCTGACTGCGATGGGCATCGGGGCCGGGCTGGCCCTTTGCGGCGCTGTCATGCAGGCGCTCACGCGCAATCCGCTGGCCGATCCCTATCTGCTGGGCCTCTCTTCGGGGGCGTCGTTTGGTGCGGTCAGCTTTCTTCTGGCTGGCGCCGCACTGCTCATGCCATTCGGGGCATTCCTGGGTGCTGCCCTGGCAATGGCCCTGACCCTCCTCGTCACCCGACTTCTGGGAGGCGCAACACCGTCCCGTGCGATCCTGGCTGGGATTGCGATTTCGTCGCTTGCATCGGCTTCGACGTCATTCCTTATCTTCTGGTCGGCCACAGGCGATTCCTACAGGGAGATCCTCAGTTGGCTCATGGGGTCGCTGTCGGGGTCCATCTGGCCGGATGCCGCGGTGGTCGGGGTAGCGGTGTGCCTGATCGCCCCGCCCATCCTGCTTGCAGCCCGGTCACTCGATGCCTTCGCATTCGGCGATGCCGCCGCAGCATCCCTGGGCGTCGACGTGGTCCGCCTGCGCTGGATGCTGCTTGGCGGCACGGCCCTGATGACCGGGCTGCTGGTTTCGATCGGCGGCGCGATCGGCTTCGTCGGTCTCATTGTCCCGCACATCGTCCGGCTCGCCGCCGGTGCCCGCCATGGCACGCTTTTGCCGCTATCCATGCTGGTCGGTGCCATTTTCATGCTCTGGACAGACACGGCCGCCAGGAGCCTCGTCGAACCCCGCGAACTGCCGGTCGGCATCATCACCGCGCTGATCGGCGCCCCTATCTTCCTGCTCGTACTGATGCGCTACAGGCGGGTCACATGAGCATGCCGCTGATCGTCGAGGGTATCAGCGTGTCGGTACAGGGGCACATGCTGCTTTCGGAGGTGTCGCTCTCCGCACCGCCCGGCATAACCGGCCTCATCGGGCCGAACGGGGCCGGCAAATCGACACTGATGCGGGCCATACTGGGGCTTGTTCCCGCGCACGACGGAGCGGCCCGCTTCGGCGAAACGAACCTGCTTTCCATGGCTCGGCGGGACCGCGCCCGCCTGGCGGCCTTCGTCGAGCAGACGTCGGCCACCGATGAGCGCCTGACGGCCCGTGAGGTCGTTTCGCTCGGCCGCATTCCGTTCCAGACCCTCTGGCAGCCCGGCCCATCGGCCGAGGACGAACGGATCGTGGACGAAGCACTCGAGACTGTGGAACTGGCACAGCTGGCCTCCCGCCTCTATACAACTCTTTCGGGCGGAGAGCAGCAGCGCATCCAGATCGCGCGTGCCCTGGCCCAGCAACCGAAGCTTCTGGTGCTGGACGAGCCCACGAGCCACCTCGACATCCATGCCCAGTTGATGGTGCTCGACATCCTGCGGGAGAAGGCACGCCAGGGCATGACCATCCTGGTCTCGCTGCACGACCTCAACCTCGCCGCTAACGTTTGCGACAGCATTGCGGTGCTGCATCGAGGGCGTCTGGTGGCGCAGGGCTCGCCCGACACGGTGCTCTCCCCTGCCCTGCTGCGGGATGTCTACGGCGTCATCACCACACGGATGACTCACCCGGGTACCGGGCGTGCCATCATCGCGTTCGACACGCGCTTTCCCGATTGACTTTCAGTCACGAGCCGACCAAAAATTTGATCGACTGGTCAAATTTCTGGCGGTTGCGCAAGCGGAGGAACTCATGGAATTCGGCATCACCTTCAAAGGCTTCATCGAAGCCGAGCGGGCACGATACCTTGTCCGTGCCGCGGAATATGCCGGCTTCACCTATTGCTGGTTCTACGACTCCCACATTCTGTGGCGCGACTGCTACGCGGCCATCGCTATGTGCATGGAGCACACGACCAATATGCGATTCGGCCCCCTGGTCACCAATCCGGATGTCCGCGACTGGTCGGTGGCCGCTTCGATCTTTGGCTCGCTCTCCAAGCAGAGCGGCGGGCGGTTCGATCTTGCGGTCGGGCGCGGCGACAGCTCCATGCGCGTCATGGGCAAGAAGCCGGCGACGCTGGCGCGCGTGGCAGATTTCATTGCCAAGACCAAGGCCATGGTCCGCGGTGAAGAGGTCAGCTATGGCGAAATTCCGGCGGCCGTGAAGTTCCCCTGGGCGGTGGGCCACGAAATGCCCAGCTGGATCGCGGCCTATGGTCCATTGGCCCTGAAGACGGCGGGCGAGCATGCCGATGGGGTGGTGCTGCAACTGGCCGACCCCGGGCTGTGCAAGTGGTTCACCGATCAATGCATCGAGGCAGGCAAGGCCGCGGGGCGGGACATGTCGAACTACCGCTCAATGGCGGCAGCACCGGCCTATTTCGGGGACAAGGCGCGCGCAATCGAAGCCACCAAATGGTTCCCGGCCATGGTGGGCAATCACGTGGCTGATATCGTCGAGAAGTATGGGGCAGACAACGACCAAATCCCCAAAAGCCTAACCAGCTACATCGAGAAGCGCCGCGGCTACGACTATTCCAAGCACGGACAGTCCGACAATCCGTTCCTCGATTTCATCACCCCGGACGTGGTGGAGAACTTCTGCGTCCTCGGTGAGCCCGAGGAGCATATTGCCAAGATGCATGCGCTCAAGGCGGCTGGTGTCACCCAGTTCAACATCTATCTCGACAGCGGCGACGAAGAAGAAATCATCGCCAACTACGGGCGGCACGTCATCCCCGCGTTTCGCTAGCTGCCTGGATCGTCAGCCGGCCATCACCGGTTGACGATGGTGCCTGCCAGCACGTCGATCCGCATGCCGTCGAAGGCCGGCGTGATGTGGCTGGCTGTCTCGGCATCGAGACGCCGATAGTCCAGATCGACATGCATGTCCGTCAGCACGGCCTGACCGGGTCCGAACCGTTCGATCCAGGCCAGTGTCTCGGGGAGGCTCAGGTGACTTGGATGCGGCGTTGGACGCAGCGCGTCGATGACCCAGACGGCCAGACCGGAAATGGCAGGGAAGGAGGATTCCGGAAAGCCCGACAGGTCGACGCTATAGGCGAAGTCGGCGACCCGGAAGCCCAGCGAACGAATGCTGCCGTGCTCCTGATCGAACACGCCGAGCACGATGTCCCCTCCTGGCCCGGCCACGGTGAGGGTCTGCCCCGGGACGATCTCGTGGCCATTGAGAATGGGTGGATAATCGCTGCCCGGGGGCGTGCTGAAGCAGTAGCCGAAGGCCTCACGCAAACGGTGACCCGTATCGACGTCGAAGTAGACATCGACACGGCGGCGATTGTTCAGCGCCAGCCCGCGCAGGTCATCAATGCCGTGTATGTGGTCGGCGTGGGCATGGGTGTAGAGAACCGCGTCAACGTGGTCGACCTGGGCGTCGAGAAGCTGCTCGCGGAGGTCGGGGCCGGTATCGATCAGCACACGCGTCGGCGTCCCCACCCCGTCCGTCCAGCCCTCGATGAGCAGTGAGCAGCGGCGGCGGCGGTTGCGCGGCTCGTGCGGATCGCAGGCCCCCCAAATATTGCCGATGCGGGGCACGCCACCCGAAGACCCGCACCCCAGTATTGTTGCGATGATCCGCTCCGCCGCGGGCATGAATCAGACCAGTCCGGCTTTCGTGAAAAGTCGGGAAAAATTGGCGGTTGATTCCGCAGCCAGCTGCTCGAACCCTATTCCACGCACTTCGGCCAGTTTTTCGGCGGTATGGCGGACGAAGCTGGGCTCGTTGGACTGCCCGCGATGCGGGATGGGCGCAAGGTAGGGCGCGTCGGTTTCCACCAGGTAGCGGTCGGTCGGAACGAAGCCGGCAACCTCGCGGATCTCTTCGGCATTCTTGAAGGTGATAATGCCGGAGAACGAGACATATCCGCCGAGGGCCAGCGCCCGGCGAGCCAGGTCCGGGCCGGCCGTGAAGCAATGCAGGACGAAGGGAAATGCACCCTTCCCGTGCTCCTCTTCGAGGATATCGGCCATGTCCGCATCGGCGGACCGGCTGTGGATAACCAGTGGAAGACCGGTGATACGGGATGCCGCAATGTGGCGGCGAAGGCCAGTGGCCTGGGCTTCCCGAGGCGCATTGTCATAGAAGTAGTCGAGCCCGGCCTCCCCGATCGCAATGCAGCGGGGATGGGCGCTCAGCCGCACCAGGTCGTCGACCTGAATGTGCAGTTCCTTGTCGGCGTGATGAGGATGGGTCCCCACCGAGCACCAGACATTGGGGTAGCGATCAGCAATGGCGGCGTATGTGGAAAAGTTATCCACATGGGTGGAAATGGTCACCATGCCGGTGACACCGGCAGCCGCGGCCCGCACCATGACGCCATCGATGTCGTTGGCGAGTGCCTCGAAGTCCAGATGACAATGGCTGTCGATCAGCATCCTATTCGGCCTTGCGCTCGAGGCGGGCGAACACGCCTTGCGGGACTGGCAGTTCGGTGCCGGCAACCAGGGCGCCTGCCGCCATGGCGTTGACCAGCCCGCGCTCGTCTGCGGGCACGGCCAACTGGTCAAGCAGACGTGCAGCCGAAGCCGGTACAAAGGCCAGCATAGGTATGGTCAGCCGCCGAACCGTGTCGGCGGTAACGTAGAGCACAGTGGCCATCCTGTTGGGATCGGTCTTCTTTAGCGCCCATGGTTCCTGCCCGGCAAAGTAATTGTTGGCAGAACTGAGCGCAGACACAATGGCGCCCGTCGCCTCGTGGACCTGTTGTTCGTCCATCGCCTTCTGCGCCGAGGCGAGTGCTTCACTCACCTCCGCCATCAATGCCTCGTCGGCCTCGGTAAATGGACCTGGAAGCGGGACCTTTGCGTCACAATTCTTGTTGATCATCGACAGCGAGCGCTGGGCCAGGTTGCCCAGATTGTTGGCCAGGTCGGCATTGACGCGCAGCACAAGTTTTTCGTGGCTGTAGTCGCCATCATTG
>CAMLOA010000039.1 GCA_946481445.1 uncultured Devosia sp.
AGGACATCTGCTTCGTGCCGCAGGGCAAGTATGCCGACATCATCCGCAAGATGCATCCGGAAGCTGTGGCGCAGGGCGAGATCGTGCATCTGGACGGCCGCGTGCTGGGCACGCATGACGGCATCGTCAATTACACGATCGGCCAGCGCAAGGGGCTGGGCGTCGCGGCCGGCGAGCCGCTCTATGTGGTCAAGCTCGAGCACAGGACCGGACGGGTCATCGTCGGTCCGCGCGAAGCGCTCAAGACCCATACCGTGCGGCTGCGCGACGTGAACTGGCTGGGCGCCAGGCCGCTCAGCGAGGTGAGCCAGGGCAATGGTGCGCCGGTCGAAGTCAAGGTGCGGTCCACGCGCGGGCCGCAGCCCGCCGTGATCCAGATGCGGGGCGAGGACGTGTTCGTGACCCTGGTCAGCGGCGAATACGGCATTTCGCCCGGCCAGGCCTGCGTGTTCTATGCCGATGACAGCGCGACTTCGGAAGTCTGGGGCGGCGGCTTCATCGCCGAAGCGGTGCCGCAGGTGTTTGCCGCCTAGGACCGGCTACTGGGCCGGGGCCTCCTCGGTCGGTGCGCTGGTCGCAGCGGCATTGGCTTCGCGCAGGGCCTGGTACGCGTTGATGCCGCCCAGCGCGGTGGAGATCGCGATCACCACCAGCAGGGCCCCCAGGATCAGCAGCACGATCCGACCCTTGTTGAGCGCGAATGGGCTGAGCTTGGGTTCGTCCATGACGGCGCCTCACAAATAATTCTGCATAAGTGCCCAAGGATCGTCCGGGCAGGGCCGTCTTACCACTACAATGGTGCCGGAGGTAAGGCGCGGGTGCATGGCCTGATGGAACTCAATGCCGCATCCCAGACCGAGGCGGCGAACGCGGTGACGCGGGCGCTGGTCGTGCGCGCCCAGAATGGCGACGCCCAGGCCTTTGGCGAGCTGATCGAGGACCATTATGACCTCATCCATCGCACGGCGTGGAAATGGTGCGGCAACCGCACCGATGCCGAGGACATTGCCCAGGATGTCTGCGTGAAGCTGGGGCAGGCCATCCGGCAGTTCGACGGGCGCTCGGCTTTCTCCAGCTGGGTCTATCGCATCACGCTCAATGCGGTGCGCGACATGCAGCGGGCGGGAAAGCGGCGTAGCCGGCAAGCCGATGCCTATGCGGAAGTGGCGCCGGATGAATACGAGCCGGAGCAGGAGGCGGCGGCAACCAGCCGGCAGCTCTGGGACGCGGTCAGGACATTGCCGGAAAAGCAGCGTGACGCGGTGCTGCTGGTCTATGCGGAGGAACTGAGCCATGCGGCGGCGGCCGACATCATGGGCATCAAGGAGGCCACGGTGTCCTTCCATGTCCACGAGGCGCGCAAGACCCTGAGGGGGCTGCTATGAGCGACAATGACATGCACGATCCGTTCGAAAGCCTGAGGGGCGCCAAGGCACCCGATCCGCGCGCCGAGGCGAGAAAGCGGGCGCTGGCGGCCGGCATGGCGGCCTTCGAGGCGGCCGAACAAAAAACTTCGCCTGCACCCCAAGGATCGGGTCTGGGTCCGCGTCTCATGTCCATCATCAATTCCTTCAAAGGGAAATCGATCATGGACATGCGTCTCCCCATAGGCACTGCCGCCATTGCCCTGCTGGTCCTGCCCCTGGGCTACCAGCTCTACACGACCACATCGATGACGCCGGCTGACGCCGTGCCGCCGCTGGTGGTGGCCGAACCGGCCCAGCCCCAACAGCCGGAAACGGAGATCGCGCTGGACGAAGCACCGGTCGACGACACGCTCAGCACGGTGGAGGCGGGCGAGTCTGCGCCCGGCCGTGACCAGGCCCAGGCGGCGCCGAAGCTGGCCGAGCCGGCTCCTGCCGAAGAACAGGAAGCCCTGGGTGACGTGACAGTGCTCTCGCGCGAGGCCTCCCCCATGGCCGGCGGCAATAGCGGCGTCATGGCTCCGCCGGCCTCGACGGCCTTTGCCGAGAGCGATGCCGACATGATGATGATGCCGGCGCCCATGCCATCGGTCGTGGCGCAGCCCACCGAGCCGAGCGGCGACGTGTTCACCGATTTTGCCGAACAGCGCCTCAAGGCCGTGGCGGACGAACCCGTCTCGACCTTCTCGATCGACGTGGATACGGCGAGCTATTCCTATGTGCGCCGCCAGCTCGAGGACGGCTACGTGCCCGAGCCCGATGCGGTGCGCATCGAGGAACTGATCAACTACTTCCCCTATGCCTATCCGGCTGCCGAGAGCGCCAGCCAGCCGTTCAAGCCGACCATGGCGGTCTATCCCACGCCGTGGAACCCGCAGACGCAGCTGCTCCATATCGGCATCAAGGGCTATGTGCCCGCTGCCGGCGAGGACAAGCCGAGCAATCTCGTCTTCCTTATCGACACCTCCGGGTCGATGGACGAACCCGACAAGCTGCCGCTGCTCAAGCGCGCCTTCGGCCTCCTGGTCGACCAGCTTTCGGCCAATGATACGGTCTCCATCGTGGTCTATGCCGGCTCGGCCGGCGTGGTGCTGGAGCCGACCCCGGCCAATGAAAAGGCCAGGATCCTTGGGGCACTGGACCAGCTTGCGGCCGGCGGCAGCACCGCGGGCGCCGAAGGGATCGAACTGGCCTACCGGCTGGCCGAACAGGCCCGGGTGGCGGACGGCACCAACCGGGTGATCCTGGCCACCGACGGCGATTTCAATGTCGGGATTGCCGATCCGGAAGACCTGACCGATTTCATCAAGGCCAAGCGCGACAGCGGCACGACGCTGTCGGTGCTCGGCTTCGGCCGCGGCAACCTGGACGATGCGACCATGCAGGCCCTGGCGCAGAACGGCAATGGCAATGCCAGCTACATTTCGAGCTTCCGCGAGGCCCAGAAGGTTCTCGTCGAGGAGATGGGCGGCACGCTCGACATGATCGCCAAGGATGTGAAAATCCAGGTCGAGTTCAACCCGGCCATGGTCGCCGAGTATCGGCTGATCGGCTACGAGACGCGCCACCTCAACCGCGAGGACTTCAACAATGACGCGGTCGATGCCGGCGATATCGGCGCGGGCCATACCGTCACGGCCATCTACGAGATCACGCCGGTGGGTTCGGAAGGGGTGCTGGTCGATCCGCTGCGCTATGGGCAGACGGCGGAGACGCCGGTCTCGACCGGGCAGGAACTGGCCTTTCTCAAGATGCGCTTCAAGCTGCCCGACAGCGATGTCAGCCAGCTGATCGAACAGCCGGTCACGGCCGACATGGTCTATGGCGACATTGCCGACGTCTCCGACGACATGCGCTTTGCCGCCGCCGTGGCCGCCTTCGGGCAGAAGCTCAAGGGTTCGGTCTATGGCACGGCGATCGGCTGGGACGACATTGCCGAGCTGGTCCGATCGGCCCGCGGCGCGGACGAGAGCGGCTATCGCGCCGAGTTCCTCAGCCTCGTCAAGACAGCCAGCCTGCTCAAGCCCGATACCCATACCGACCCCTGCGACACGGCCGCGAGCGGGGAGGTATGCGAGTAGGCCGGCAGGAGTGATCGACACAGTTGCCGGCGGTGACGCTCGGGCCCGAGAATGAACAACAGAGGGTGGCGGGGCTGCTGATGCGGCCCCGCCACCGCGATTCCGGTCAGAGGCTCAGATGACCTGGCCGCCCGACACTTCGATGCGCTGGCCGGTGATCCAGCCGTTGTCTTCGGAGAGGAAGCTCGCCAGCATCCGGCCGATATCGTCCGGCCGGCCCACGCGCCCGAGCGCGATCATGTCGGCGAACTGCTTGTTGAGGTCGGGCATGTCGCGAACGGCGCCGCCCAGGAAATCGGTCTCGATGGCGCCGGGCGCGATCGTGTTGACGGTGATGCTGCGCGGGCCCAGTTCCTTGGCCAGGCTTACGGTCAGCGCCTCCACTGCGCCCTTGGCGGCGATATAGGCCGACATGCCGGGATAGGTGACGCGGGTGAGGCCCGACGAGTAGTTGACGATCCGTCCGCCCCGGGCGAGCAGGGGCAGGAGCTGCTGGGTGAGGAAGTAGACGCCCTTCACATGCACGTTGAACATGGCGTCGAACTGGGCTTCGGCGACGTCCGCGAAGGGCACCAGGTCACCGTGGCCGGCATTGTTGAGCAGGAAATCGAAGTCGAGGCGATCCCACCGCGTCGCCAGCACTTCGCGCACGCCCGCGACGAAACCCGCGAACTGGCTGGTGTCGGCCACGTCGAGCTGGAAGGCGGCCGCCTGGCGGCCCATGGCCTCGATTTCGGCGACCACGGCCTCGGCCTCGGCGCGGCTGTTGCGATAGGTGATGATGGTGTCGATGCCCCTGGCGGCCAGGTTGAGGGCGGCGTTGCGGCCAAGGCCGCGTCCGGCGCCGGTGATGATGGCGATCTTGCTCATGACTGTCTCCGTTCTTGCTTTATCGAACGAGGCCATTTCTCTCTGACCCGTTCTGATGGGCCGAACATGAGCTTTTACAGGGACCGGCGCTTGCCAGATCGATCAAACCTCTTGCCTAATTCTCCAGATTGATTGCAGGGGCGACCAGCCGTGCATATAGTCAAGGCATGCGTGAAACCCTCACAAGCGCCGTTGCCCGCTTTGCCGACGCCCATGCGAATGGCGAAGGTGTCGCCGCAACTGCGGTCGAAGGCCTGACGCTGATCCGCGCCTCGACCCCCAGCGCGCTGCAATATGCCATCTCCAACCCCATGGTGGTGCTGGTGGTACAGGGCGCCAAGCGCGTCAGCCTGAATGGCGTGCCCCATGACTTTTCGGCTGGCGAGAGCCTCTTCATCACAGCCGACGTGCCGACGGTGAGCCGGATTACCGAGGCCAGTGTCTCCAAGCCCTATTACGCCCTGGTGGTCGATCTCGATCAGGGGTTGATTGCCGAACTTTGCGGCGAAATGGATGCCCGGGCCGAGGGAGGGGCGGGGCCGGTGCAGGTGGGCGAAACCGGTGCCGATGTGGCCGGTGCGGCCCTGCGCCTGGTCAACCTGCTGCAACGCCCGGCAGCACTGCCCATTCTTTCGCGGCAATTGATGCGCGAATTGCACTACTGGCTGCTGGCCGGAGAGCATGGGGCCAGCATCCGTCGGCTGGGATGGCCCGACAGCTCGGTGGAACGGATCGGCCGCGCCGTAGCCCATCTCCGGCAACACTTCGCCCGCGGCATCCGCATCGAGGATCTTGCCGGGCTTGCCGGCATGAGCCTCTCATCCTTCCACCAGCATTTCCGGCAGGTGACGTCACTCTCCCCGCTGCAGTTCCAGAAGCAACTGCGGCTGATCGAGGCGCGTCGGCTGATGCTGGCAGAGGGTTGCCTGGCCAGCCAGGCGGCGTTTGCGGTGGGCTATGAAAGCGTGCCGCAATTCACCCGGGAATATGGAAGGTTGTTTGGCGTGCCGCCAGGGCAGGATATCCGGGAGGCGCGCAGGAGCCCCTTGCAGGCGGCCTGAACACAGAGAAGGGCCGGAGCTGGCTCCGGCCCTCTGCTTCAGGCCAGCGGCTTCAGGCCGGCTTCGATGCTGGCGCGCCGGCCTTCGAGGAAGGGTGGCAGCGACAGGGCCTCGCCCAGGCTCTCCAGCGGCTCGTCCGCGGTGAAGCCGGGAACGTCGGTGGCAATCTCGAACAGGATGCCGTTGGGTTCGCGGAAATAGAGCGAGGTGAAGTAGTAGCGCTCCACCTCTCCGCTCGAGCGCAGGCCGAATTGACCCACCCGCGATACCCACTGGCGCAGCGTATCCTGGTCGGGCGTGCGGAAGGCGACATGGTGCACGCCGCCGGCGCCGGGCCGGGCCGGGGGCAGGCTGGGGTCGACGGCGACATGCAGTTCCGCCGACGGGCCGCCGGGGCCCATTTCGAAGACATGGGTTTCGGGCGTGTGGCTGGTGGCCGCGTAGTCGCGCACCTTGCGCATGTTCATCACCTGGGTCAGCACGGCCTCGGTGCGATCGAGCCGCGGCACCGACAGGGTGATGGGGCCCAGCCCGATGATCTGCTTGTCCGCCGGCACCGGCGACTTGGCCCAGGGGATGACCTTGTTGGCCGGATCGACGACCAGGCGGAAGCGCTGGCCCTCGAAATCCTCGAAATCCAGCGAGGTGTGGCCATAGCGCTCCTTGATGGCGCTGGTGCCCACATTGTGCTGCTGCAGATGGTCCTTCCACCAGTTCAGCGTCTCGACGCTATCCACGCGCAGGCCGGTGCGGCCGACGGTGTGGTTGCCCCGCTGTTCGCGCGCCGCGGGAAAATCGAAGAAGGTCAGGTCGGCCCCCGGCGAGGCCACGCCGTCACCGTAGAACAGGTGATAGGCCGTGGTATCGTCCTGGTTCACCGTCTTCTTGATCAGCCGCATGCCCAGGGTCTGGGTGTAGAAGGCCAGGTTTTTCCTGGCTTCGGCGGTCACGGCGGTCAGGTGATGGATGCCGCCAAGTTCGAGTGTCATTTCGTGTCTCCTTATGCAGCGCTATGCGCCATGCTCGACCAACAATGTATGGAGGCTCGCTGGTGGTGACCAGCGGACCAATGGCGACGGACTGGTGCCGATATTTGAACGACGGACATCGCTCCCGCTATGACCGAAGGATCTTGTCCATTGACTTGCCCTTGGCCAGCTCGTCCACGAGCTTATCGAGGTAGCGGATCTCGCGCATGGTGGGGTCGTCGATCTCCTCGACGCGGACGCCGCAGACCACGCCCTTGATCAGGGACCGCGCCGGGTTCATCCGCGGCGCCAGGGCAAAGAAGTCCTCGAACGTCACCCCGCCGGCGAGCGCGGCCGCCAGGCTTTCCCGGTCGTGTCCGGTGAGCCAGCTGAAGATGGTGTCCACTTCCTCGCGACTGCGGCCCTTGCGCTCCGCCTTGGCCACATAGAGCGGATAGACGCTGGCGACCGTGGTCTTGAATATCCGATGTGTCATCGCTCCTCCCGCACCGTCGATCACAAATGTCCGATACATGTCTTTTTGACATGCAGGGCCGGCCAGGCCGGGCTAGTTATCCAGAACAAAGGATGAACAGCCATGGCCACCCTCTCGCTTCGCCGCAAACTATCCGTTCTGGCCGACGCCGCCAAATATGATGCGTCCTGCGCCTCGAGCGGCAGCGAAAGGCGCAACAGTTCCGGCACCGGCGGCATCGGCTCGACCGAGGGCAGCGGCATCTGCCATTCCTACGCGCCGGACGGGCGGTGCATCAGCCTGCTCAAGCTGCTGCTGACCAATTTCTGCATCTATGACTGCGCCTATTGCATCAACCGGTCGTCGTCCAATGTCGACCGGGCGCGGTTCAGTGTCGACGAGGTGGTGAGGCTTACGCTCGATTTCTACCGCCGCAACTATATCGAGGGCCTGTTCCTGTCGTCCGGCATCATCCGGTCGCCCGACTATACTATGGAACAGCTGGTGCGGGTGGCGCGCACGCTGCGCGAGGAGCACCTGTTCGCCGGATATATCCATCTCAAGGTGATCCCCAATGCCGCGCCCGAACTGCTGGCGGAGGCGGGCCGGTGGGCCGACCGGCTCTCGACTAATATCGAGCTGCCCACCGATGCAGGCCTCACCACCCTTGCGCCGGAAAAGCGGCCGGGGGAAATCCGCACCGCCATGGCCCGGCTGCGCGGCAAGCTCGAGGAGGCGCGGCCCGACCCCAAGGCGCGGGCCAGCAGGCCCAGGTTCGCCCCGGCGGGACAATCGACGCAAATGATCGTGGGCGCAGACGCCGCCGATGACGGGACGATCCTCACCCGGGCGGCCGGTCTCTATTCCGGCTACCGGCTGAAGCGGGTCTATTACTCCGCCTTCTCGCCCATTCCCGACGCATCCGCGCGGCTGCCGCTCAGCCCGCCGCCGCTGCTGCGCGAGCACAGGCTGTACCAGGCCGACTGGCTGATCCGCTTCTACGGCTTCGACGTGCCCGAGATCGTGGCCGGAGGGGAGGCGGGATATCTCGACCTGGGAGTAGACCCCAAGCTCGCCTGGGCGCTGCGGCACCGGGAATGGTTCCCGCTCGACGTCAATCGCGCCGACCGCGAGAGCCTGCTGCGCGTTCCGGGCCTGGGCGTGCGCGGGGTGGACCGCATCCTGTCGTCGCGCCGGCATCATCGGCTCCGGCTGGCAGACGTGGCGCGCATGACGGCCTCGATCGACAAGGCACGCCCCTTCATCAGCGCGGCGGACTGGACGCCGGGCGGGCTGACCGATGACAGCCGGCTGCGGCAGAAGCTGGCCCCGCAACCCCGGCAACTGGCTCTGTTCTGATGCTGGCTGTCCGCCTCAAGCACCGCAACGACCTCGACGAGTGGCGGGGCAAGGCCCGCCGCCTGCTGCTGGCCGGGCTGCCGCCGCATCAGGTGAGCTGGCGCGTGGGCGATGAGCAAAGCGGTCTCTTCGAAGCGGGCGACGATTTGCTGCCCGAAGCCGATGGCGCCGTCGGCACGGTGCCACGAGCCTTTCTCGATCTGGCCAGGCAGGTGATCCAGCATTCCGACCCGCAACGCTTTGGCGTGCTGTACGACGTGCTCTGGCGGCTGCAGGACGACCCGCATTTGCTCGCCAATGCGGCGGTCAAGGTTAACGGTCTGCTAACCGATTGGGCGTCCGCGGTGCGTCGCGACAGCCACAAGATGAAGGCCTTTATGCGCTTCCGGCAGGTGTCCGGCGCGACCGGGCAGGAGCGGTTTCTCGCCTGGTTCGAGCCGGAGCACTATACGCTTGAGGCCACCGCGCCCTTCTTCGCGCGCCGTTTCGCGGGCATGGAGTGGGGCATCGTCACGCCCTATGCAAGTGCCTGGTGGGACGGAGAAAATATCAGTTTCGGACCTGGAGGCCGCAAGGCCGATGTCCCGGCCGAGGACGCCGTCGAAGACGACTGGAAGGCCTATTATTCGGCCATCTTCAATCCCGCCCGGCTCAAGGTTGCGATGATGAAGTCGGAAATGCCGGTGCGGTACTGGCGCAACCTGCCCGAGGCCGAGCGCATTGCCCCCCTGATCCGCAACGCCCGCAGGATGGAGCAGGAGATGATGGCTCGCGCCGCGACGCAGCCGCCGGCCCGCCACTTGCGGCGGGAAGCGCAAGCGACTGGCACGCCGGATGTTTCCGGCGAAATATCCTCCCTCGCCGAGGCACGGCGCGCCGTCGACCACTGCCACCGTTGCCCGCTCCATGAGCACGCCACACAGGCCGTGTTCGGGGAGGGGCCGGCACTGGCAGACGTCATGTTCGTCGGCGAGCAGCCGGGCGATCAGGAGGATCTTGCCGGGCGGCCCTTTGTCGGCCCGGCCGGGCAAGTGCTTGACCGGGCTATCGAGCGCGCCGGTATCGAGCGGTCGCGCATCTATGTCACCAATGCGGTCAAGCACTTCAAGTTCGAGCCCCGCGGCAAGCGCCGCATCCACCAGCGCCCGGATGCCGGCGAAATCCAGGCCTGCCGCTTCTGGCTCGATCATGAACGCGCCCTGGTCAAGCCGCGCATCATCGTCGCGCTCGGGGCCACGGCGGCGCACAGCCTGTTGGGCCGGGCCGTGACGATCAGCAAACTGCGCGGTGCGCCCAGAACGCTGGCGGACGGCACGGTCCTGTTCGTCACCATCCACCCG
>CAMLOA010000040.1 GCA_946481445.1 uncultured Devosia sp.
AATTTGCCCGGCTCGAGCAGGAGCGCGAAATCCAGATCCGCATGGCCGAGCAGGCGGCACTGATTGCCCAGCAACAGGCCGACCGCGACCGCGAGGCGCAGCAGGCCCGCATCGTGGCCGACCAGAAGGTGCGCGAGGCCGACATTTCGTCAGGCCAGGTGGTCAAGGAGCGCGAGATCGCCACGGCGCTGGCGGTGGAAGCGGCGGCGGTGGAAAAGGCCAAGCAGATCGCGCTGGCCGAACAGGCCCGCGACATCGCCGTGGCGGTCAAGAGCAAGGAAAAGTCGCAGGCCGACGCGGCTGCCGACCAGGCCCGTGCCGTAGCCGCCAAGGCCGCCGAAGAAGTGCAGACCTCGCGCCAGACGGCGGTGGCCGAGCGCGAGAAGGCCATCCAGCTCATCGAGGCACGCAAGGCGGCCGAGCAACAGGCCATTTCCATCACCGTGGCGGCGGAGGCGGAAAAGGCGGCGGCAGTCGACCGCGCCGAAGCCCTGCGCATCGCGGCGGAAGCCGAAGCCGAGAAGGCAAGGCTCAATGCCAAAGGGTCCGCGGATTCGGAAAAGCTGCGGGCGGAGGCATTGGCTGAGGTCTACAAGGTCGAGGCAGAAGGCAAGCGCTCGGTCAACCAGGCCAGCAATACGCTCAGCCCCGAGCAGATCGCCATGCAGGTGCGCATCAAGCTGATCGAGGCCCTGCCCCAGATCATCGCAGAGAGCGTCAAGCCGATGCAGAATATCGACGGCATCAAGATCCTGCATGTGGACGGGCTGAACGGCGCCGGCCCGCAGGCCAATGGCGGGGACGTCGCGGGCAATGGCGGCGGGCTGGCCGACCAGGCGGTGGCGGCTGCCCTGCGGTACCGCAGCCAGGCGCCGCTGATCGATGCACTGATGAGCGAACTCGGGATCTCCGGGGGTACGCTGGATGGATTGGCCAGTTCGGTCACCAGCGGCACGGCGGTGGGCAAGCCGGAGATCGACATCAAGGGGAAGAAATAGCGCCGCGAGTCGCCCCGGGGTTTCTTCCGCGTGAAGGCCAATCGGAACAGGGTTCGCCGCTTTCGCGAGAATGACCTAGGATGGCAGGTCGCGGGCACGGACGGGGCTTGCCGCTGCCGGGCGGCAGCGGCCTGGACAGGCGTCTGCGTGTTTGACGGCCCTCGCGGCTAGCGGACGTCGTATTCGGCCACGGCTTCGCCGGAAACCGGATCGGTCACGCCCAGATCATTGCCGAGGTCTTCGAGCATGGCCCGCAGACCGTCGAGGGAGCGGATCATGGCGGGGCGAGCCTTGACGATGGAGTCGAAGCTGTCCCATTCGCCCAGTACGGTATACGCGCGCTCCCCGGTCTTGACGAGGGTGAAGCGCCGCATGCCGGCCGCCTTCATTTCGGCTCCGGCCTCCGCCATAAGAGAATCATGGTGGGCGACGAACTGGGCTTCCTGCCCCGGTTTCACCCGCATACGCACGATATTGTACGCTGTCATGCTGACCTCCCGTTGCCTGGCACCGGAGAGCCACGGCGGCAGCCCCGGCCGACAATGGCATCATAAGCCCGATCGCGTGGGCATGACAGCTACTCCAACGGGGGATGCCGGCTAGAACTGCGCCTTGCGCTTGGGCTTGTGGTCCTTGGACTTGTGGTCCTTGGGCCGCGATGGCTTCTTCTCGGGACGGGGCGGACCATCGGCCTTGGCGGCCCATTTGGGCTTGCCTTTGTCCTTGTCGACGGGCTTGGCCGCCTTGGGCTTGCGCGGCTTGCCGCCATCGGGCGCGGGTGCGGTTCCCTCGGGCATAGGGGTCCAGCCGCCCGTTGCAGGTTCTGCTGCGAAGTCCTCGGCGCTGATGCGGCCCGAACCATAACGCTGCTTGCGATCGGCGCGTTCGGGGCGCGGGGCGCTGGGGTCGTAGCGCTCGACGGGACCGGGCGGGCGCCGGTTGGATGGACGCGGGCCGGTGGGGCGTTCGGGACGTTCGCCCGGACCATCGATGGGCAGGATGTTGACGCCGCGCTCACCCGAGCCATTTCGGCCGACGGCCTTGGTGAAGGCATCCACCTTGTCCGCCGCGACCTCGAAAATGGTCTCGGTATCGAAGATGCGGATGGAGCCGATGGCGGTCTTGGTGACATTGCCCGCCTTGCACAGCATGGGCAGCAGCCAGCGCGGCTCGGCCTTGTGCTTGCGGCCTACGGTGACCTTGAACCATGAACCGCCTTCGAAACGCTCGCGCGTCCGCGGATCCTTGTCGCCGGGCTTGTCGGGCACCGGATTGGCAGTCACGTCCTCGGGCGCCGGGCGGGCGGCGAGCTGCTGGCGCAAATAGGCGGCGGCAATGGCCTCGGGCGAATAGCGGGACAGCAACTCGGCGACGAAGGCCGCTTCTTCCTCGGGAACAGGCGCGCTGAGTGTCTCGGCGGAGAGAATGGACTCGCGGTAGCGCGCATCGATCTCGGCGGCGCTGGGTGGCGGCAGCATCGAGACGTCGAGCCGGGCGGCCTTGAGCACGCGCTGGGCGGCGGCGCGGCGGTGCATCGGCGCAATCAGCACGCAGGTGCCCTTGCGCCCTGCCCGGCCGGTGCGGCCCGAGCGATGCAGCAGGGTATCGGGATTGGTGGGCACCTCGGCATGGATGACGAGGTCGAGATTGGGCAGGTCGATGCCGCGGGCAGCCACGTCGGTAGCGACGCAGATGCGGGCGCGGCCATCGCGCATGGCCTGCAGCGCATTGGTGCGCTCGGACTGGGTGAGTTCGCCCGAAAGGGTCACCACGTCGAAGCCGCGATTGTGCAGGCGCGCCGACAGATGCTTCACGCTTTCGCGGGTGTGGGCGAAGATGATGGTGTTGACGCTCTCGAAATAGAGCAGCGTGTTGATGATTGCATTCTCGCGCTCGGCGGCGGGAACGAGCATGAGCTTGTAGTCGATGTCGGCATGCTGCTCGGAGGCGCTGGTGGCGGCGACGCGCAGGGCATCGCGCTGGAAGGTCTTGGCGAGTTGGGCGATGGGCTTGGGCACCGTCGCCGAAAAGAGCAGCGTGCGGCGGTCTTCGGGGGCGGCATCGAGGATGAATTCGAGGTCCTCGCGAAAGCCCAGATCGAGCATTTCGTCGGCTTCGTCCAGCACGACGGCGCGCAGGGCCGACATGTCGAGGGCACCGCGGGTGATGTGGTCGCGCAGGCGCCCGGGCGTGCCGACCACGATATGGGCGCCCCGTTCGAGGGCGCGGCGTTCGGTGCGGGCATCCATGCCGCCGACGCAGGAGGCCGTGGTGGCGCCGGCTTCGGCATAGAGCCAATCCAGTTCGCGCTGCACCTGGAGGGCCAGTTCGCGCGTGGGGGCGATGACCAGGGCCATGGGCGCGCCCGGCGCCTCGAAACGTTCGCCATCGCCAAGCAAGGTCGGCGCAATGGCCATGCCGAAGGCCACCGTCTTGCCCGAACCCGTCTGGGCGGAGACCAGGAGGTCTCGGCCTGCGGTTTCGTCCTCGATAATGGCGGTCTGGACGGGTGTCAGGGTCTCGTAGCCCTTGGCCGCCAGCGCGCGGGCAATTGGGGCGAGGATGGTTTCAGGCAGGGACATTTCTGGCTTTCTGGACGCCGCCAATCATTGGCGCCCGCGGTTCCGCACGGCGGAAGGGAAACAGAGGTTCCCGCTTGCGCGGGAATGACATCGTGCTGGTGGTGGCACCTTTAGCACAATCAAAGCAAAAGGCCGCCCGGCGGGCGGCCTCGGGTTTCGAGTGCGTTGCGCGGCCGGTCCGGCCCTCGCAAGGCTCAGGGCGTTCGCCCCTCAAACCGCTCCACCGGAGCGACTTGCCGGCTGGCACGAGCCAGCCGTCGCGCCTCACCCAACGATTTCGTCGTCGTTGAAGAAGAACTTGATTTCCTGGGCAGCGGTTTCGGGGGCGTCCGAGCCGTGAACCGAGTTCTCGCCGACGGAGAGGGCGAATTCCTTGCGGATGGTGCCTTCGGCGGCGTTGGCCGGGTTGGTGGCGCCCATGATCTCGCGGTTCTTGAGGATGGCGTTCTCGCCTTCCAGGACCTGGACCACCACGGGCGAGGCAATCATCTGCTCGACCAGTTCGCCAAAGAAGGGGCGTTCCTTGTGGACGGCGTAGAAGCCCTCGGCCTGTGCGCGGGTCATGTGGATCTTCTTCATCGCGATCGGGCGCAGGCCGTTCTCTTCGAACTTGGCGACGATCTTGCCGATCAGGTTGCGGCGGACGGCATCGGGCTTGATGATGGAGAAGGTGCGTTCGAGCGCCATTGGGTCGATCCTTGACTGGGTCTGTTTGGAAAGGTGGCGCCTTGTAGCGGCGAAGTTTGACGGGCGCAAGACGCCCGATCAGCCGCGGGGTGCGACACAATCGGGGGCGGTCTCGTCGATCTCGACCACGCCGTGCGCCTGGTCGTTGTTCTGGGGATCGAGGACGGTGACGTCGAGATGGGCGATGTCATCGTGAGCCTCGACGACCTGCTCGACCTCGACCGGCACGATCTGCATGGTGCAGACCTCGGCCGTGCTGACCGTGGGGATGGCGACTGCCATGATGGTGCCGCGCGGCTCCGCCGACTGTGCCGGCTCCACGGCCTGGCAGGCGCCGCCATCAAAGGTGGCGCGGACGAGAACATGCCCGGCGTCGACCCGGCAGGCGGAAAGGGCCGTGAAGGAGGCGACTTCCTGAGCCAGCACGGCGCCCGAGCAACAGAAGGCGGCAACGAGAGCGGTTCGAGCAACAAGCATTGGACTCTCCTTTGATGCGGCGATGTCGATTGCAGTTGCCGTCATGCTGGGGGGCAAATCAGGCATGAAGCGGGCGGCGTCCCCAAATCCCGTTGCCATAAGGACTGCTTAACTCTATCCAGCCCCGAACAGTTTGTCGCAGGGACCTTGCCGCAGCGGTGGCGTTTGCAGACAGATCCCTGCCCTCTCTCCATAGATTGCCTCGCCATGCTTTCCATCACCAATCTCACCTATCGCATCCAGGGACGCGAATTGTTCGAGGAAGCATCCGTCGTGCTGCCGACAGGCTCCAAGACGGGCTTCGTGGGCAAGAACGGTACGGGCAAGACGACCCTCTTCCACCTGATCCAGGGCCATATCGGCGCGGATTCGGGCAGTATCGAGCTCAACC
Organism: uncultured Devosia sp.; assembly: GCA_946481445.1. The sequence goes on from CAMLOA010000040.1 coordinate 5,136, forward strand.
GCAAGGCGCGGATCGGAGCGGTAGCCCAGGAGGCCCCGGCCGGCAACGAGTCCGTGCTCGAGGTGGTGCTGGCCGCCGACAAGGAGCGCACGGCGCTCATGGCCGAAGCGGAGACCGCCACCGACCCCGACCGGATCGGCGAGATCTATACGCGGCTGGCCGATATCGACGCCCACACCGCCGAAGCGCGAGCCTCGTCCATCCTCAAGGGCCTCGGCTTCGAGCAGGACCGGCAGAACGCGCCGACGCATGAGCTATCGGGCGGCTGGCGCATGCGCGTGGCGCTGGCAGCGGTGCTGTTCAGCCAGCCCGACCTGCTGCTGCTCGACGAACCGACCAACTATCTCGACCTCGAAGGCACGCTGTGGCTGGAGAAATACCTGGCCACCTACCCCTATACCGTCTTCATGATCAGCCACGACCGTGACCTGCTCAACAAGGCGGTCAATTCGATCATCCATCTCGAGCACCGCAAGCTGACCTTCTACAAGGGCAATTACGACACGTTCGAGACGACCCGCCGCATGCAGATGGAGCTCAACAACAAGAGCCGCGAAAAGACACTGGACCAGATCGCGCACCTGCAAAAATTCGTTGACCGCTTCAAGGCCAAGGCGACCAAGGCCAAGCAGGCACAGGCGCGCGTCAAGATGATCGAGAAGCTCAAGCCACCTGCGGCGATGTTCGACGAATATGCCGCTCCGTTCCGCTTCCAGCAGCCCAAGGCGGAGCTGCCGACGCCCATGCTGACCCTGGACAAGGTCTCGACCGGCTATGGCGACAAGGTCATCCTGCGCAACATAACCATGCGCATCGACCCGGAGGATCGCATTGCGCTGGTGGGCGTCAATGGCAACGGCAAATCCACCTTTGCCAAGCTGCTCGCCGGCGACATTCCGGCCATGGGCGGGACGATGCGGCTGGGCAAGAAGCTCGAGATCGCCCATTTCGCGCAGCACCAGATGGACAAGCTCAAGCCGGAATGGACGCCGCTGGAGCACATGGTGGAGCTGATGCCGCTCGACAACGAGGCGAAGCGGCGGAGCCGGCTCAACCAGATGGGGCTGACCACCAGCCGCATGGACACCAAGGCCAAGAATCTCAGCGGCGGCGAGCGTGCGCGCCTGCTGATGGGCATCATCACCGTTGGCGGCCCGGGCATGATGATTCTGGACGAGCCGACCAACCATCTCGACATCGACAGCCGCGATGCCCTGGTTCATGCGCTCAACGACTACGAGGGCGCCGTGCTGATCATCAGCCACGACCGCCACCTGATCGAGGCGACGTGCGACACGCTGTGGATCGCCGAGGGCGGCACCATCCGCGAGCTTGACGAGGACCTGGACAGCTACCAGCGCAACCTGACCTCCAGCAAGGAAGGCAAGGGCGGTGGCAATTCCGGGCCTGGTGAGCGCAAGCTCTCCAAGCAGGAGGCCGCGGCCCGCCGTGCCGAACTGGCGCCGCTGAAGAACGCCATTAAGGATGCGGAAACCAAGATCGGCCGTTTGAAAGTGGAAATCGACAAGATCGATGCCCTATTGGCGGACCCTAAAGTCTACAACGGGGCTCCCGACCGCCTGATTGCTCTGGGCAAGGACAAGGCGCGGTTCGGGGCCGAACTCGAGACCACCGAAGAGCGATGGCTGGCGCTGAGCGCCGAGCTGGAGGACGCGGAGCGCGCATGAGCAAGCTCACCGCCAAGGATGTGATCTTTACCCTGGGGATGCAGCGGCACCCCGAGGGCGGCTGGTATGCGCAAACATTCGTGGATGCCGACCAGGATGGCGGCCGAGCGCGATCGACGGCGATCTACTACCTGCTCGAAGCGGGCGACACGTCGCACTGGCACCGCGTCGACGCGGTAGAGGTGTGGCACTTCTATACAGGCGCGCCCCTGCGGCTGCGCATCTCGGATGGCCGGACGGTGGACGACCACGTGCTGGGCGCGGAGATCGACGCCGGCGAGCGGCCACAGGTGGTCGTGCCCAAACACGCCTGGCAATCAGCAGCCAGCTTGGGCGAATGGACCCTGGTAGGCTGCACGGTGGCCCCAGGCTTCCAGTTTTCGGGGTTCGAACTGGCCGACAAGGACTGGCAACCCGGCGGCGATTAACTTGCTCTCGACTGCCCCGTTGACAGTAAGGCGGCGTTGCAATTTGCTTGTCCCAACAACGTTGCCGAAAGTGCATCATGCGCGTCACGGGTTCAAAGCTGGTCCTTGCCCTGCTGGTCTGCCTGCTTTGGCTCCCCGGCCTGGCCCATGCGCAGGAGTTCACCAAGCAACAACGCGCAGAAATCCGGCGGTTTGCGGCCAACAACAGCCTGTTCGTGCTCTATCACGAAGTGGCGCACCTGCTGTTCCACCAGCTTGAACTGCCGATCCTGGGCCGCGAAGAAGATGCGGCCGACAACATGGCCACCTGGATCCTGCTCAACAAGCGCACGCCCAAGACCGACCAGGTCCTGGCCGATGCGGCCCAGGGCTGGATACTGTCGGGCATTGCCTATGACAGTGGCGGGGACGAGAGCGACTATGCGGCCGCGCACACGCTGGACAAGCAGCGCGCCTACCAGATCGTCTGCCTGATGGTGGGCATGGACGACACGGCCTTCCGTCCCATCGCCAACGAATACCGGATGGAGCGCGACCGGCAGGAAAGCTGCTTCTGGGATTATGAGACGGTGGATCGCAGCCTGCAGGGCCTGCTGGGCGGACGGGGCAACAACAAGTCCAGCCAGGGAACCGAGGTGGTGGTCACCTACCACGACGTGGGCGGGCGGCTGAAGGACGCCGCGGACGCCTTCCGCTCCAGCGGGGTGTTCGACCAGGTGGCCGAGGAATTGCGGCAGAACTACAACCTGCGCGAAACCGTGCTTTTCAACGCCCAGCGCTGTGGCGAGGCGAACGCGTTCTACGACCCCAATACGGTCGAAGTGATCTTCTGCTACGAGCTCATGCAGGACTATATGGAGCTTTACGCCGACGCCATGCCCGATCCGGTCGAACCGGCACCGCGCCCGACCGGCGTGGGCAAGGAGAAGACCAGCAAGATCTAGGGCGCTGCCGTCAGCTGAAGCCGATGTAGCGGCCAGGCTTGTGGTTGAGCGCGACGATCATGTTGAGGACCAGCGCCCCGAGGATCGAATAGACCACGCGGTCGAAGGGCAGAATGAAGAAGGCGGCCACCAGGATCACTGCATCGACGCCCAGCTGGAAATAGCCGGCGCGTATGCCGAAGCGCTCCTGCAGGAACAGCGACAGGATGTTGATGCCGCCCACGCTGGCCCGATGACGGAATAGCGAGAGTATGCCCAGGCCCATGAGGCCGCCGCCGACAAGGGCGGCGAACAGCGGGTCGATATGCTCGATGCCCAGCCAGTGCGGCATGGTGACAGAGAAGTAGGACACCAGACCGACGCAGGCGAAGGTCTTGATGGCAAACGGCCAACCCATGCGCAGCACGGCGAGCACGTAGAACGGTGCATTGATGGCAAAGAATAGCCACCCGAACGGAATGCCCGTGACGTATTGCAGCAGGAGCGCCAGGCCGGCGCTGCTGCCGGTGGTGAGCGTGACCTGCGCGTAAAAGACGATGCCGAGCGACACCAGTACGGTGCCAATGAGCATGGCAAAGATGTCTTCGTGCAGCCTGTGGCGACTGGGGGTGGACAGGTCCGCCGTCATGCCTTTTTCACCCAGCGGCCGTCGGCCTCCTGCTGCCAATAGGTGACGGCATTGCCCTCGCGCAGGGCCTTCCAGGCCACGCGCGCTTCGGACACGGCATCCGGATCGTGTCCGGAGAACATGTAGACAATGCGTTCATAGCCCTCCGCCGACCGGGGAACTGCGCGATCCACGAAAAACCTGCACTGGGCGGCGTTGGCGTTATCCTGACCGGTTGTCAGCAAGATCGGCTGGAGGGCATCGGTGTCGTCACCGGCCAGGCCGTGGGCGAGGAAGCTATCGTCCCGATAGGTCCACAGATGCGCATCGAGCGCTTCGGCACGCTCGGTGGACCCGATCTCCACCACGGCCCGCCAGCCCCGCTCAAGGGTCTTTTCGAGCAATTGCGGCAGCACCGCTTCGAGCGGCCGCGCTTCCAGGTGATAGAAGAGAACGTCAGCCATGCTGCCATTCTAGCCCTGATAGTAGTCCCTGACCAGCCGGTCGAGCAGAGCGACGCCGAAGCCGGGCGCCCAGGAGGTGCTGATCTCGGAGTTTCCGCTGCCAAAGGCCGTGCCGGCGATATCCAGGTGTGCCCACGGAACGCCGTTGACGAAGCGCTGCAGGAATTGAGCGGCTGTGATGGAGCCGGCGGGGCGACCTACCGAATTGCGGATATCGGCGAACTTGGATTCGATCAGCTTGTCGTAGCCCGGCGAGAGC
>CAMLOA010000041.1 GCA_946481445.1 uncultured Devosia sp.
AGGGGCGCGATGAGCAGCGCAAACTCGATGGCGGCGGACCCGCGGCGGTCCCTCACCAGCCGCCTGGGCAGCGATTTCAGCACCGGGCTCATCGCGTCAGCCGCACGGTGGAGAGGTAGCGCTTGAACAGGGTCGTGAGGCTCTCGGCGATTTCATGGGCATCGGTGGCCTGCATGAAATAGGCCGAGCTGGTCGCGCAGTCCTCGAGGGCCAGCGGCAGATAGGCCTGCCGCGTGATCGAGCCGCTGACGCCGGGCCGCATCACGCCGCCCCAGGTCGTTGTCCACACGCTGCTGGTCATGGTCGCGCCGACCGTGCCGTTATAGCCCCAGTCCGACGTCACCGGCAGGTAGGTGGTATAGACGGTGGCAAAGGTCGCGCCATTGGCCTTGATGGGCGTGCACCAGGCCGGATTGAGCGGGGTGACCTGCCGGCTGGCTGCCGACATCGGGCAGGTGGGAGTTGCGGTCCACTGACAGTCTTCCCAGCCGGTCGGGGTAACCCAGGAGCGGCGGGACTGCACTCCGTCCGTGATCATCATCACCAGCTTGAGTGGGCTGGCCGCCGTCTTGCCATCGCCTGCCGTTCCGACCATGGGGACCAGGGCATTGAGGGCGGTGTTGAAGAAGCTGCCATCGGTCGAGGTGGCGCTGGTCAGATGCTTGGATGGATCGGCGAGGACCGAACGCACCCGGTCCATGTCGAAAGTCAGGGACTGGGTCCGTGAGACCGTCGCAGCCAGCCGGTAGAGGCCGACGCGGATGCGGGATCCGGATGGGTCGATTTCCTCGACAATGTCGAGCACCTCGCCCACCGCCTCGAGCATGACGTCGGACCGCAGTTCCACATTACGGGTGGAACTGTAGGCATAGTAATTTGAGTAGGGCACGCCCCCCACCGTCCGGGGTTCCCCGGTGTGGCAGGAGAAGGCGCAGCCCACCGCCGACCGCATGGCGGCCTGGTCTGCCGGCGTGGCCGCCAGGAGCATCGAGGCGGATTTGTCCAGCACCAGGTAGACGTCGAGATAGGAGGTTGCCGGGCCGGCAACTTCGCTCCTGACGCTGATCGGCACCGTGTCGATCCCGGCAAGCCGCATCAGGGTAGTGGGGACGGCGGCCCGCGCCTGGGCCGAGATGACGGCATCGTTGACGTCGATGTCGACATCCTCGAGCGAATAGTCGTTCAGCCGGGTCTGCGCGGCGAACCAGTCCTCGATGACCTCTTCGAGTTCGTCGATGTCCAGATTGTTGATCTTCTTGATCGCCGCGATCAGCGCCAGGTCGAGCTCGGTCTGCATCTCGGAAGAGGAATCATAGGCGCGCAGATAGTCCACGCTGACGCCCGCCCCGATGAGCAGGGCCGGCAGCAGCAGGCCGAATGTGACGGCGACATTGCCCCTTGTGGCCGCAGCCAGCGCGCGGCCAGCCTGCCAAAGCCGGCGGCTGTATCGATGCAGAAGGGATTGAGGCGCGTGCGTCATTGGTATGACGAGTATGGTTAAATTCTTGCGTAGAAGTTAACCAGATCGTTACCAAAGGGCTTTGGCTGGGGTCGGCCCGGGAAAAAACGTAAACGTTACCGGCGTCTATTTACTGGTGATCAGGCCCGTTCAGCCTTGCCGACCTGATTACGCAAAATGGTGCGGTCCCGGCTGGAGACACCGATCAGTTCGGCGATGCGCCAGACCATGTTGTCTTCCAGCTCGTGATTCTTCTTGTCGGAGAACACCACCAGCCACATCATCCGGACGATCTCGATCCGGTCGTCCATGGGCAGCCGGGTAATGGCCGAGGTGAACTTGTAGAAGTCCACCGCCTCGGCGTCGCGCTGCGCTGCCTCGCGGACCAGCTTTTCCACGGTGGCTTCATCGAGGTCGTAGTGATCCTGCAGGGCGCCCTTGATGACGTTGCGCTCCTCGGCCTTCATCTGGCCATCCACGGCGGCCAGGTGAACCAGCAGGGCCGCCACGGCAAGCTTGGGATCGTGCAGATCGACGGCTGCCTCGGGCTTGGCGAACAGACGGGTTATGGCCTCGAACATGGAGACAGGCCTCCTCGGGGAGCGGCAGGAACGACAATGGGGCGCGCGCCGGGAGGGCAGGCTGCTACAGAGTTAGCAATCCCCCCGGGCTGCGCAATGGCCGAGGCCTGCCCTCACGTGGTCTTGACTGCGCCTGATGCGCCCCGGCCACACCAGGCGGCCCAGAAATGACTCGACTCCGCGCAGATTCGGAGTCTAAATGTTCCTGTTTTGTTCACTTACGGACCCTGAGCGATGGCCCTGTCCGATCGCCAACAGCGCCTTGCCGCGCTGCGCGATACCATTGCCGATATCGAACGGAAACCGGCCCTGGCGGAGGCCCGGCAGCGCGTGCAGGAACAGGCAGGTGCCTTTCCGGTGCTGGCGGGCGGTCTGCTGCAGGAAATCTTCACCGACCAGCATCGCAATGCCGGGGCGCTGCTTGGCTTTGCCCTCGGCCAGGCCAAGGGCCTCATCAGGCCGCAGCGCCCCGCCATCATCTACCTGCAGCTGGCGGGCGAAGCCCAGAGGCTGGGCATGCCCTATGGCCCTGGCCTGCTCACCCATGGCATCGCCCCCGACACCCTGATCCTGGTGCGTCCGGCCACCATGGGCGAACTGCTCTGGGCCACCGAAGAGGCCCTGGGATGCCGGGCCGTGGCCGCCGTGATTGCCGATATCGGCAGCCATTCCCGGCTGCTCGACTTCACCGCCTCCCGCCGGCTGAGCCTGCGGGCAGCCGATGCGGGCGGATCGGTATTCCTGTTGCGCTACGGCACCGGGCGGGAGGCCAGCGCCGCACATTTGCGCTGGCGCCTCTCGCCCTTGCCCAGTGCAGGCAAGCCGCATGATGGCCTGGGCCCGGGCCCCCTGCGCTGGCAGGCCGAACTCGAACGGGGCACCCTCATCAAGCAACAAGCCGCATGGCAATTGGGATGGTCGGAAAATGGATTTGCAACCATCGCTGCCGGACACGAGAACCCTGCTGGCGCCGGCCCGGCGCTTCCTCGCCCTGTTCCTGCCGAGCTGGCCCACCGATTACCTGAAACGGCATGAGCCGGGCCTGGCCGGCCCACTGGCGCTTTACGAGCGGATCAAGGGCGGCTTGCGATTGGCTGCGCTCGACGCAGATGCCATGGCGCACGGCCTGCGCACCGGGCAGAACCTGGCCGATGCCCGGGCCATGCTGCCCGGATTGACCGTCCGCGAACTCGACCGCCCGCTGCTGCAGGCAGCCTTTGCCGAATTCGCCGACTGGCACTCCAATGCCAGCCCGCTCGTGGCGGTGATGGACGATGTGGACGCCTATGGCGATCTCATCCTCGACATTACCGGCGTGGCCCACCTGTTCGGCGGCGAGCCGGCCATGCTGCGGACCCTGCTGACCCGCCTGCGGGCGCTGGGCTATACCGTCGCGGGCGCCATCGCCCCCACGATCGGGGCGGCCTGGGCCGTCAGCCATTTTGCCCGCAGCCAGGTGGTCGAGCCCGCCGGCCTGCCCGCCATGCTCGATGCACTGCCCGTCTCCGCCCTGCGCCTCACCCCCGCACAGGTCGCCGGCCTGACCCAGATGGGCCTCAAATCCATCGGCCAGCTCCGCCTGCGTCCGCGCAAGCCGTTGCAGGCGCGCTTCGGCAGCAGCCTGCTGACACGGCTGGACCAGGCCTATGGCGCCATCGAGGAGCGGATGGCCCCCCGCCTGCCGGCAGCCGAGCTTTATGCCGAACGCCGCTTCCCCGACCCGATCGGCCTGATGGACGATGTGCTGATGACCACGCATGACCTGGCCATCCAGCTCGCCATCCGCCTGGAAGGCGAGGGCCTGGGCGCCCAGGCCTTCCACCTCTTCCTCTATCGCGTCGACCACAAGGTGATGACGCTCTCGGTCAATTCGGCCAGGCTGACGCGCGACGCCCGCCATATCGGCGCACTCTTCTCCAACCGGGCCGAGCGGCTGGCCGGCGAATACGATGCCGGCTTCGGCATCGACATGATCCGGCTCGGCGCCAGTTCGGTCGCCGCGCTCGATGCGGCCCAGCTCGGGGCATTTTCACACGAGGATTCCGCCGAGGATCTCGACCAGCTCAACGACCGCATCAGCAGCCGGCTGGGCGCGCTGGCCGTGCTGCGCACGCAGCTGGTCGCGAGCCATATCCCGGAACGCGCCGCCCGGCTGGTGCCGGCGCTGGCGGCCAGCCCCAATCCGCCCGATCCGCTGCGGCCCGTCCTGCCCCGTCCGCTGCGGCTCCTGCCGGTGCCCGAAATCGTCGCCATCAATGCCGAAGTGCCCGACGGCCTGCCCGCATCCATGATCTGGCGCCGGGAAAGCTACAAGATCGAGAAGGCCTCGGGCCCCGAGCGGATCGGCGCCGAATGGTGGCGCACCGGCCAGCGCCTGTCGCTGGTGCCCGAGCAGGAACCCGCCCCGCCCGAGCCGGGCAAGGCACCGGCAAGGCCGCCCCACAATCCCGACCTGCCGCTGTTCGATCCGCAATCGGTCACCCGGGATTATTATGCCGTGGAGGACAGGGATGGCCGCCAGTTCTGGATCTACCGGCACGGCGACCACCGTCCCGGCAAGCCGGCCACCTGGTATCTGCATGGGTTCTTCGCATGAGCCGGATCGTTGCCTTCACCCCGCCCGCCCGGCGCGCACCGCGCCTGCCCACACCCGAAGCGGCCTATGCCGAACTGGTATCGACCACCAATTTTTCCTTCCTGCACAGCGGTTCGCATCCCGAGGAAATGGTGTCTGCGGCCATGCATCTGGGGCTCGCCGCCTTCGGCGTGACCGATCGCAACAGCTTTGCCGGCGTGGTGCGCGGCTATGTCGTGGCGCGTGACCGCGACAAGGCCCGCTTCCCCCATTTCCGCTATCTGGTGGGCGTCCGGCTGTGCTTTGCCGATGGCACGCCCGACATCGTCGCCTATCCGACCAGCCGGGTGGCCTATGGCCGGCTGTGCAAGCTGCTGACCCTGGGCAATCAGCGGGGCGAAAAGGGCAAGCCGGTGCTGCATTTCACCGACCTGTTCGGATCGGGCCATACCGCCTCGACCATTGAACAGGGGCCGCCGGAAAACTATGCCGCAGGCCAGCTCTTCATCCTGTTGCCCGACGAGACCGACTGGGACAGGACCGGACGCACGCTCGCCACGCTGGCCGGCCAGGCCCCCGGCCGGGTCTGGGTCGCCGGCAGCCCGCGCTTCGACGGACAGGACCGGGCCCGGCTCAACCGCGTCGCGGCGCTGGCGCGCCAGCATGACGCTGCCATGATCGCCAGCAACGACGTGCTCTACCATGAGCCCGACCGCCGCATCGTGCAGGACGTGGTGACCTGCATCCGCCAGCATCTGACGCTGGAATCGGCCGGCTGGCAGCTGGCGGCCAATGCCGAGCGCCACCTCAAGCCGGCCCGCGAAATGGCCCGCCTGTTCCGCGAGCATCCGCAGGCCCTGGCCGAAACCATCCGCTTCATCTCCCGCATCGAGTTCAGCCTCGACCAGCTCAAATACAACTACCCCGAAGAAACCATCGGCAATGGCGAGACGGCCCAGCAGACCCTGGAGCGGCTCACCTGGGCCGGGGCGGCGGAACGCTTTCCCCGGGGCGTGCCGGACAGCATCAAGCGGACGATCTGGACCGAGCTCTGCCTGATCGCCTACAAGGGCTATGCCGCCTACTTCCTCACCGTGCACGACATCGTCATGTTTGCCCGCAAGGAGCGCGGCATCCTGTGCCAGGGACGCGGCTCGGCTGCCAATTCGGCCGTGTGCTTCTGCCTGGGGATCACCGAGGTCAACCCGGAAAAGGGCACCCTGGTCTTCGGCCGCTTCATCTCCACCGAGCGCGACGAGCCGCCCGATATCGATGTCGATTTCGAGCATGAGCGGCGCGAGGAGGTGATCCAGTATGTCTATGGCAAATATGGCGGCAAGCGCACGGGCCTGACGGCCAACGTCATCTCCTACAGGTCGCGCAGCGCCATCCGCGAGACGGCCAAGGTCTTCGGGGTTTCCGACGATACGGTGGCGGCCCTCAACCAGCTGCATTGGGGCTGGGGCTCGCGGCTCGACCTGGCCGACCTGGCCAGTATCGGGCTCAGCCCCGATGATCCCGTGCTGGTGCAGATGTTCGAGGTGGTCAGGGTGCTGCGCGGCTTTCCCCGCCACCTGTCCCAGCATGTGGGCGGCTTCGTCATCACCCGCGATTCCCTGGAAAGCCTGGTGCCCATCGGCAAGACGGCCATGGACAGCCGGCAGATCATCGAATGGAACAAGGACGATATCGATGCGCTGGCCATCCTCAAGGTCGATGTGCTGGCCCTGGGCATGCTCAGCTGCCTGCGCCGCGCCTTCGAACTGATGCGGCGCCATTATGGGCAGAGCCTGACCCTGGCCGGCCTGCTCGACGAGGAGGACGACCCGGACCAGTCCAGGAAGGCCCGCGTCTACGCCATGATCCAGCGCGCCGACACGCTGGGCGTGTTCCAGATCGAAAGCCGGGCCCAGATGTCCATGCTGCCGCGCCTCAAGCCGGAAAAGTTCTATGATCTGGTCATCGAGGTGGCCATCGTCCGGCCCGGCCCCATCCAGGGCAATATGGTCCATCCCTACCTGCGCCGGCGGCAGGGCCTGGAACAGCCCGTCTATTACAACGACAAGCTCGAGGGGGTGCTGGGGCGCACGCTGGGCATACCCCTGTTCCAGGAACAGGCCATGCAGATCGCCATTGTCGGCGCCGGCTTCTCGCCCGGCAAGGCCGACAGCCTGCGGCGCGCCATGGCCGCCTGGCGCCGGACCGGCAGGATCGCCCAGTTCGGCGAGGAATTCATGGCCGGCATGGCCGCCAACGGCTATCCGCCCGAATTCGCCAAGAACTGCTTCGCCCAGATCCAGGGCTTTGCCGAATACGGCTTTCCCGAAAGCCACGCGGCCTCGTTCGCCCTGCTGGTCTATACGTCCTGCTGGCTCAAGTGCCACTACCCCGACGTCTTCGCCTGCGCCCTGCTCAACAGCCAGCCCATGGGCTTCTACGCCCCCAGCCAGATCATCCGCGATGCCATCGAGCATGGCGTGGAGGTTCGCGCGGTCGATGTGAACCTGTCCGATCTGGAATGCGTGCTGGAAGGCGACAGCCGCCCGGCACGCGACCATCTCTGGCCCCAGCATGCCGAAATGGGAGACGATATCCATTCCGACCGGGCGATCCGGCTTGGGTTTTCCCAGGTCACCGGCCTGCCCGAGGCCGATGTGAACATCATCGTGGCCCGCCGGGGCGCCGGCTATGATTCGGTGCGGGACCTCTGGCTGCGCAGCCGGGTCTCCATCGCCACGCTCGAAAAGCTTGCCCGCGCCGACGCCTTCGCCTCGCTCGGCCTCAACCGGCGCGAGGCGCTCTGGGCCGTCAAGGGGCTGGTGGGCACGCATGGCGCCGATACCCTGCCCCTGTTCCAGTCGGCCGGCCGCCCCCAGACCGGGCCGGACAGCGAGGCGGGCCTGCCCCGCATGCTGCCTGGCGAAGAGGTCAGCCATGACTATTCGACACTGTCCTTTTCGCTCAAGGGCCATCCGGTGCAGTTCCTGCGTCCCCTGCTGGAGGCCCGGCGGACCATCCGCGCCGACCGGCTGGGCCAGGTCCGGCCCGGCAGCCGCATCGAGGTGGCCGGGCTGGTGCTGGTGCGCCAGCGTCCGGGCACGGCCAGCGGCGTCATCTTCGCCACGCTGGAAGACGAGACCGGCATTGCCAATGTGGTGATCTGGCCCAAAGTGTTCGAAGCGAACCGCAAGACGGTGCTGGGCGCGCGCATGCTGGCCGTGCGCGGCCAGCTGCAGCGGGAAGGGCTGGTGATCCACATCATCGCCGAGCAGCTGACCGACCTCACGCCTCACCTGCTCGAGATCAGCAATGGCCATGATATCGGCGAAACCGTGCTGGCGCGGGCGGACGAGGCAAAATCCGGTCCGCCGGGCAGCCAGAGCCGCGACCGCATTGCCATCCGCGAACAGGAGATGGCGCGCCGCCGGGCCTATGCTGCCCTGCCCGGCGGCCGCAACTTCCACTGATCGCTAGGCGAGGATGGCGTCTATGGCCTTGGCCAGCGCGATATCCTTTCCGCTCAGCCCACCCGCATCGTGGGTGGTGAGCGTGATGGTGACGCTGTTGTAGCTGTTGGACCAGTCGGGATGGTGCCCCGCCTTTTCGGCGGCCAGGGCCACGCGCGTCATGAAGCCGAAGGCCTCCGAAAACGTTTTGAACTTGAAGGCATGGCTGATGGCATCCCCGGCCTCGTCATAGACCCAGCCATTGAGATCCCGCAGGGCCTGTTCCCGCTCCGCAGCGCCAAGTCTGTCCACCATGCCAACCTCCCGCCTGATCATCAGGCCCCAGTCCTAGCCATCCAAAGCGACGCTTCCAAGGCAGCCCCACCCGCCGGCCCGCCAGGCGAAAAACTGCACCATCCGGTTAAATCCCTATTCACCCTGCCCGCGAGAAATGCGCTGCCGGAATGGCCGTCCCCGCGTTCGGCAAGGCGATCTTAATCCCTCTGGCGCTTTGTTCGACCGGTAACAGGGGACAGTCTGGGTGTTTACCTCAGCCCGCAAGACAATGCCGCCACTCGACTACGTGTCGATCATCCGCTCGGTCTATGGCGACCGGCGGGCGATGCTGGCCGGCGCCATAGCCAGTGCCTTTGCCGCCGCGCTCACCGCATGGAAGGCCCAGTCGATCCCGCTCTACGGGGTCGCCGTCATCTTCGTGGTGCTGGGCGTGGTGCGCTATTTCAGCATGCGCGCCTTCTGGCGCGCCGCCATCGACAGCGACGATGCCGATGCGGCCGAACGCTGGGAGAACCGGGCCGTCGTGCTGGGGGGCGGGCTGGCCGGCGTCTATGGCCTGTGGTGCCTGGTGGCCATGCTCGTGGTGCGCGATCCCTATGCCGAGCTGGTCAGCAGTTCCCTCACCATCGCCGTCATGGTGGGCATCTGCGCACGCAATTTCGGCCTGGACCGGCTGGTCACCATCCAGATGCTGCTCGTCATCCTGCCGCTTTCGGCAGGCCTGCTGCTGCGGGGCGATTTCTACCACCCGGTCCTGGCCATCCTGCTGTTCATCATGCTGTCCAGCTTCCGCAAGCTGGCGGCCGATATCCGCTCCATCCTGCTCAGCGCCGTGCATGGGCGGGTGGAAGCCTCGCGCCTGGCCGCCGAACTGGACATGGCCATCACCACGCTCGAGCATGGCCTGTGCCTGCTCGACGAGAACGGGGCGGTCTCGGTCGCCAACGAGCGCGCCGTCCGCCTGTTTTCGCTGCTCGGCTTTGCCGAACTGGTCGGCACGCCGCTCAAGACGGTGCTCGAACGGCTGGGCGAGGACGGGACCCTGCCCCGCACGGCCGTCGACCGCCTGCTCGACCTGGTCGCGCGCAAGGTGTCCGGCAAGGTCCTGCTCTGCCTGCCGGCGGGACGCTATTACGAAGTCTCCATCAGCGCGCGCCACG
>CAMLOA010000042.1 GCA_946481445.1 uncultured Devosia sp.
TCTCTCCAGTGGAGAGATTTGAGGCGAGAAGGCCCTTGGCTCCCTGAGTTAGTAACTGGATCGAGTCAAAGGCCGCCCATTACCCGTACAACCGCGACGCCGCAGGGCCGGGCGGCATTGCGTGCTGTCCGCCGTTGGCATCCCCCCGGCGCCATGCTACCTGCGCTTTGACCATGCGGGCGTGGTGGAATGGTAGACACACCGGACTTAAAATCCGGAGGGGGTATCCCCGTGCGGGTTCAAGTCCCGCCGCCCGCACCACATTTTTCTCCGGAGGAACAGCCGCATGATCGAACGCATCGAGACCGGGATTGCGCCATCGTCGGCGCCTATCAGCGACGCGGTGCGTGCCGGCAAGCATGTGTGGCTGGTGGCCATTGCCGAGGATCCGGCGACGGGCGAGATCGTCACCGGCGGCATCGAGGCGCAGGCGCGGCGCTGTATCGAGAACCTGCAGATCGGCATCCGGGCGGCCGGCGGCACGCTGGCAAATCTGGTCATGGTGCAGATCTTCCTCGTCGACAGCGCTGATGCGGCGGGGATGAACGCGGTCTATCGCGAGTACTTCACCGCCCAACCCTATCCGGTGCGGGCGACGGTGGTGGTCAAGGAGCTTTTGGCCAAGGGCCTTCGGATCGAAATGACGGCGACGGGAGTGCTGGACTGATGCTGCTCAAGGCGGACCTGCTCGAACGCATCAAGGCGGGGGAGGTGGACCTGGTGTTCCGCCGCTGGAGCCGGCCATCGGTCAAGGCCAATGGCACGCTCAAGACCAAGCTTGGCGTGATGTCGATCGGGGCCATCACCGAGATGGACCCCGCCGACGTCAGCGATGCCGAGGCAAAGCGCGCCGGATTTGCCGACGTAGCCGATTTCCGCAGGTGGCTCGACACGATGAAACCGGGCCATCTGTTCCAACGCATCGAGGTGCGTTTCGCTGACGAAGGCTAGAAAGCCATCATCAGCGGCTGAAAATCACGCTGCTGGATGGCCCGCATCCAAGCCACATAGAGGGCATGGGCGTCATCCACCTCGGCGGGCGGGAAGGGCAGCGTCAGCACGGCAAAATACTGGCCGTTGACATTGGCCACATGCTGGCTGGGCGCGACGGGTGCCCCGGGGAATTCCTCCAGCCGCCGGGCAATCAGGCTCCCGGCGCGCCCGGCGACGTCGGTGTCGACGAAGGGCAGGGCGATGTGCAGGCCCGCCATGTCGTCAGACAGGGTCAACGCGAAGAGGGCGGTTGTGAACAGCAGGAGTTCGGCCGCCGGGCCCTTGGTCTTGGATTTTTGCGCCGGGGCGACAGGATCGGAAAGGTCGGGCGTGGCAAGGAACGCCGTGCCGGCCCAGCCCGAGGCCAGCTCCAGCGTCGGGTTTTCACCAGACACACCCTCGACCGCGACGAACAGGTTGCGCCAGGCATCGCCGCTGATCGTGGGGCGGTCGAGGTCGGCGAGCGTCTCCTCCATCTCGGTCCAGCCTGCGGTGCGGACGAGGAAATCGCCGCCCAGCGCCAGCCGCTGCGCCTTGCCCAGGCCGGCGGCGAGCGGGTCGGGTTCGCTGGCGGTGGCTATGCTGACGGCGTAGTCGTCGCCGCGCCAATAGACCGGAAAGGCCTCGACCTGCCGGGACTCGAAACCGCGCGGGGGCAGGGCCGCTACCGCCTGGGCGACAAAGCCCATATCGCCGAACAGAACCGTGACCTGTGCCGGTGGCTGGCCGAATACCAGGACGCCGTTGACGGCGGAGAAGTCAATGCCGGTAGCAGCATCGGGGCTCGCGCCCTCGGCGATGGCGCGGGCAAGGTAGGCGTCTGTTGGGATATGGCCGCCCCGACCCTCCATGCCGAAACCCGTAGACGGCGCGGCATAGTCGAACAGGTAGGGCGTTTCGAGCGAAGCGGGAAGGGCGGAGGCGAAGCGCTCAAGATTGTCAAAAGCCTGTGCCGGCGGCGCCAGGACGCCGAGGGCTGCAAGGCAGACCAGGCCGGTGCGGATCATGCGTTCCTCCTTCGATTGCCGGAGGCTAGCGGAGGCCGGTTAGGGGCGCGATCCCTAAAATGGGGTTGGCGCCACGAAGGTCATGAACTCCCCCGTCGTGGGGTGGGTGAGGCCCAGTTCGGCGGCGTGGAGCTGCAGCCGGTCGGCGGCGGCCATGGTGCGCGCGTCGCCATAAAATGCATCGCCCAGAATCACATGGCCGATGGCCTTCATGTGAACCCTGAGCTGATGGGTGCGGCCGGTGAGGGGGTGGAGACGGACCCGGGTGGCATTGGTTTCGCGCTCCAGGACGGTCCACTCGGTCTGCGCCGGCCGGCCATGGTCGAAGTCGACCTTCTGGCGCGGCTTGTTCAGCCAGTCGGTGGCCAGCGGCAGGTCGACAAGGCCGGAATCGGCCTCCATCACGCCGTCGACGCGGGCAATATAGGCCTTGGTGGTCTTGCGGTGCTCGAACTGGCTGCCGATGCGGCCGTGGGCGCGCTTGTTGAGCGCCAGCACCAGGACGCCGGACGTGTCCTTGTCGAGCCGGTGGCACATGCCGGCCGTGGGCCAGGTCTTTCGGGCGCGATATTCTATGCAGTCCCAGAGCGAGGGGTCCTTGCCGGGCACGCTCAGAAGCCCGCTCTGCTTGTCCACCACCAGGATGTCGTCATCGACATGGAGGACATTGAGGTAGGGTTCGAGCGGCGGAAAATAGTCGAGCAATGTGGGCATGGGGCCGGGCATGAGGCCCTGTAGCAGACATGACCGGCTTTGGCCAATGATCGTGAAGCGGGGCCGGAAAGCTCGCCCTGACAAGGAGTTGAAGGAACGCCCTCGGCACTCACCCGTTCTGCCTGCAACGCAACAAGAGGAGATGTCTCATGCACAAGGACGAAGCCAAAGGCGTCGGCAAGCAGGTCAAGGGCGCGATCAAGGACGCCGCTGGCGGCCTCACCGGCAACGAACGCCTGCAGGCCGAAGGCAAGATGGACAAGGCAGCCGGCAAGCTTCAGCAGAAGGTTGGCGAGGCCAAGGACCGCTCGCGCGACGCGCTCAAGCACTAGGCCGCGCATCAAGCATTAGGGCCGCCCGCGAGGCGGCCCTTTCGCGTTCAGGCGAAGCGATAGTGCAGTCTCGCGCAGGCCGGATGCAGCATCTTGGCCGAAACCAGCCTGGGGGAGGCGCGCAGGCCCATGGCCGGGAACAATGGGATGCCCCCGCCGATGATTTCGGACATGACATAGATTTCGATCTCGTCCAGGGCACCGCGCTGCATGAATTCCATCTGCAGCCTGCCGCCGCCGAGCATCCAGACATCGCCATCGTCCAGGTCGCGCAACTCCCCGATAAGGCCCGCCACGTCGCTACGGGTTTCAAGTGGCCCCTTGGGGTCTTCGATCGGACGCGACGTGACCACGATGACGCGCTTGCCCTCATATTCCCACGGGCCGGGATAGCGGGCGATCCAGTCATAGGTCGTGCGGCCCATGACGACCGTGCGAATGGCCTTGATGAACTGGCGGTAGTCGTGTTCACCGAGGTTGAGATCAGGCTGATTGGTCAGCCAGTCCAGGTTCTCGTCCGCGGTGGCGATAAAACCATCGAGGCTGGTGGCTATGTAGCCGACGATCCTGGCCATGTCGTTTCCCTCCATCATCTTGTGGCGTTGATGGCCTGTTCGACTGACAGCCTGCGTCAGCAGCGTTTTCCCAGGCACTGGTTTGTGACGGAGGGGAAACGTATGGTCGGCGCATGGAAACTGCGGTCTTCGATACGGCCCTGGGCGAATTCGGCATCGGCTGGACCGATGCGGGGGTCGCGCGCCTGCTGTTGCCGGGGCTGGGCCGGCCGGATTTGCTGGAACGCCTTGGTCGCCATGGCGGACGTCCGGGTGAACCGCCGCGCGCGGTCGAAGCCGTCATCAACCGCATCGAGGACTATGCCGAGGGGAGCGCCATCGATTTCTCGGATGTCGCTCTCGACCTTGCTGCCGTGCCGGACTTCAATCGCCGGGTCTACCGAATGCTGCTGACGGTCGGATGGGGGCAGACCACGAGCTATGGCGCCCTGGCCCGGCAGCTGGGAGACGTTTCCCTGTCGCGCGCCGTCGGGGCGGCAATGGGGAGCAATCCGGTGCCGCTGATCATCCCGTGCCACCGGGTGCTGGCCAGCGATGGCAAGCCGGGCGGGTTCTCGGCGCCGGGCGGGGCGACGTCCAAGCTGCGCATGCTGGCGCTCGAGGGCGTAACGCCCGGGGTCCCGGCCAATCAGATGAGCTTTGGATTCTAGCGTGGCGTTCGCATTCACCCATCAGCGTGGCGTGGCGCAGCAGGTGCGCAGCATCGCCGCCGACGAGGCAGGGCGATCGGTCGAGGAAGCCCAGGCGGGCCTGAATTTCGACCAGACCATTCACCGCCTGCGCCGCCGCTGCAAGAAGCTGCGCGGCCTGCTGCGGCTGGTCGAGCCAGACTTCGAGGCATTCAAGGTCGAGAACGCTGCCATCCGTGCCGCTGCCGAGCGGCTTGGCGGCATGCGCGACGCGGTGGTCCTGGTCGAGACATTCGCTGCCCTCGCGGCGGATGCGGAGGGGATTTCGCCCGAGCTTGCCGATGCCGTGCACAAGCGCCTGGCCGATCGCGTCGGGCAAGTCGGCGCCGCGCAGACGCGAGAGGACCTGCTCGGCGGCTTTGCGGATAGCCTCGACGCCTTTGCCGTCAGGGCCACGGCGTGGTCGTTCACGCAAAGCGGCCCGCCCCTGATCCTGGACGGCCTGCGGTTGACCTACAAGCGCATGCGCAAGGGGCTGGAGCGCGCGATGGAGCAGCCCGGGGACGCGGAGGTGCTGCATGAGTGGCGCAAGCATGTGAAATACCATCTCTTCCATGCCAAGCTGTTCGGCCGGGCGGCGCCGGAAGTGTTGCAGCCCCGTCTCAAGATGCTCGATGACCTGGCGGATACCCTGGGAGACCACCACAATCTCGCTGTGCTCAGCCACACGCTCGAGAACGAAGGCGATCTGGGAGATGCCGGATTGGAGGCAGTCAAGGCCGCGATCGGCAGCAAGCAGGCCCGGCTTGCCGATGAGGCATTCCATCTTGGCCGGCAGTTGTGCGTGGAAAGACCCGGGGTGCTGGCGGAGCGGTTCACGGGGTATTGGCGGCTGTTGCCGAGGGACGCTCCCGATGGCGATTGAGATTGAGCGGAAGTTCCTCGTGACAGGCGAAGGCTGGCGCAGGTCCGTGCTGGCCGAGTCGGCGGTGCGGCAGGGGTATCTCTCGTCCAACGCCAAGGCGACCGTTCGCGTGCGCATTCGCAACGACAGCCAGGCATTGTTGACACTGAAGGGTGCGGTGCAAGGCATGACGCGCCCGGAATTCGAGTATGAGATTCCCCTGAGCGACGGCCTGTCCCTGCTGGAGATGGCGCGGCCACATGTGGTGGAGAAGCGGCGCTACGACGTCCTTCATGATGGCCTGACCTGGGAGGTCGACGTCTTCGAGGGGCGGCATGCCGGGCTCATATTGGCCGAGGTGGAACTGGACAGCGAGGATCAGGCGCTGACGTTGCCCGACTGGGTTGGCCGCGAAGTGACCGATGATGATCGCTACTACAATGCCAGCCTGTCGCGCAGCGAGACCGTACCGGGTGTTGACCCTGACGTGGCGTGAGGGACTATCACCCTGTCTTGCGGAAACGTGGGCAGGCAGATGAAGACCTATACAGTCAACCAGCTGGCGCAGATGGCCGGAATTTCGGTTCGGGCGCTGCACCACTATGACGAGATCGGCCTTCTGAGGCCCGCGTTCACTGGCGAGAACCGCTATCGCTACTACGGCGAAGAGGAATTGCTGCGCCTGCAGCAGATCCTCATCCATCGCGAACTCGATATTCCCCTGGCGGAGATCGGAGCCATTCTCGATGCGCCGGGGTTTGACCGGGTCGACGCGCTGCACCGGCAGCGCGAAAGGCTCGAAGAGCGGGCGAAGCGCTACGCCAGCATGGTCAAGACGATCGACCGCACGATCGCCAGACTGAAAGGAGAGCGTGCCATGAAGGACGCTGATTTGTACTCGGGCGTGGTGTCGCCCGAAAAGCAGGCCGAATACGAGGCCTGGCTCGTTGATCGATACGGCTCTGCCATGGAAGCGGACATCGAGCGGAGCCGCAAGGCCATGGCAGAGATGTCGGACACCGAACGCTCGGAGATGATGGCCAGCCTCAAATCGATCGAGGATGGACTGGCCGAGGCGATGCGGCGCGGACTGCCGCCGCAGGCGACCGCCCTGGACCCGATGATCGAGCGGCACCGTGGCTGGGTCGCGGCCGCCTGGGGCCGCGATTGCGGGCCGCAGGCCTATGCTGGCCTCGCCGACGTCTATGAACATCCCGACTTCCAGCAGCGGTATGAAGCCATTGGAACCGGCTTTGCCCACTATCTGGTGACGGCGATGCGCGCCTGGGCGAAACGGCAGGCCAGCTAGAACGGGGCGCCGGCTTCACAAGCCGGCGCCGCCTCGCTAGGACTGGCGCATGACCAGACCCAACACCGCTGTCGCCCTGTGGCTTGCGACCTTTGCCCTTGTTGCCATGGCCGCGATGTCGGCAGCCATTCACAGGGCAGCCGAGGTGGCTCCCGTGGGACAGCTGGTATTCTGGCGCAGCTTCGTCGCGCTGGGCCCCATCGTCGCCTACATGGCCCTGCGCGGGCAGTTGGGGGCGTCGCGGCGCACGAAGTATCCCCACAAGCACCTCATCCGCGGATTGCTGGGCTGTGCGGTGATGTTCTTCTCGTTCATCTCGCTGGCCTACCTGTCGGTCGGCCTGGCCACGGCCCTCAGCTACCTGGCGCCGATCCTGTCGATCTTTGCGGCCATTCTGCTGCTGCGGGAGAGGCCTGGCCTGACGATCTTCGTCGGCGTGGCGCTCGGGTTCGGCGGCATATTGCTGATGCTTTATCCCTCCCTGGTCGGCGCCGAGGTGCGCGACGGCACCTTGATCGGCGTGGCGGCCGGGGTGGCAATGGCAGCCACCAATGCCCTGTCCCGCGTGCAGGTGAAGGACCTGACGCGCACCGACCCGCCCGCCAGCATTGCGCTGTCTTTCGCCGTGATCTGCAGCCTGGTCGGGCTGGCGACGGCGCCATTTGGCTGGGCGGAACTCGACCCCCAGATCTTCTTGCTGCTGGCCGGTGCGGGTCTGCTCGGCGGCGTGGGCCACATCCTGATGATGGAGGCCGTTGCACGGGCGCCCGTCTCGATACTGGCCGCGTTCGAGTATACCGGCATCGTCTGGGCCTTCCTGTTCGACATTGCGTTTCTGGGCGTGGTGCTGGACGTTTGGTCTGTCGGTGGAGCGCTGGTCGTTGTCGCTGCCGCCGTTCTGGTGGCCTATGGGCAGGGGCGGTTTTCGCGCGTGCCCGCAGCGGCGGAGTAGGGGATGCTGATCCGGCCGGTCGATTTCGAACGCATCAAGGCCGGGGCGGTCGATACGGCGTTCCGGCGCTGGACACGGCCGACGGTCAGGGCTGGCGGTACGCTGACCACATCGATGGGCGTGCTGGCCATAGAGGCGGTCGATGCCGTGGCCGCGAGCGACATCGGTGCCGAAGACGTTCGCCGCGCGGGATTTGTCGACCACCAGACCCTGATGGCCCAGCTCGACAGCGGTCGGACGGGAACAATCTACCGCATCCGGATGCACTATGTTGGCGACGATCCGCGCGCGGGCCTGCGGCAGGCTGTGGATGATCTGGACGCGGTGGAAGCGGCACTGGCCCGCCTGGACGCGCGCGGCGCCTGGACCAGACAGGTGCTGGGCCTGATCGAGGCCCGCCCGGCAACACTGGCGCAGACCCTGGCCGATGCAATGGGCATGGAGAAGCTCAAGTTCAAGAACCGTGTCCGCCAGCTCAAGGGGCTGGGGCTGACGGAAAGCCTTGAGGTCGGCTACCGGCTGTCGCCACGCGGCGCGGCCCTGCTGGCGCGGTGGCGGGCCGCAGACTAGGTCCGCACGCTTTGGATCGATTGGCCGCCTGGCGCATTGGTTTTCCGTGCGACCGGGCAGCGGCATGGACAATTCTCTGACACCTATCCTGTTATTCTGGATCACCCGCGGCATTGAATGGTGTGGTATCGCCATCATTTTGGGCGGCCTGATCTTCGGATCGCTGCGCTTCGTTCGGGTCGCCCTAGCCGGTTTGGCTGACGAGGGGCAGTTCAGGCGGTACCGGGCCGATGTCGGCCGAGGTATCCTCCTGGGTCTCGAATTCCTCGTTGCAGCCGACATCATCGCCACGGTCGCCATCGAGCCGAGCCTGGAGAGCCTCGCCATCCTGGCTGGGATCGTCGCGATCCGGACTTTCCTCAGTCTTTCGCTCGAAGTCGAGGTCTCCGGCCGCTGGCCCTGGCAGCAGCCTCCGGCAGAGGTGAAACAGCGGCAGAGCTCGAAGTGAGCCCTACTGCCAGCGCTTGAAGGCCTTGAGGTGGTCCAGGGCCTTGGTCACGGTCTGGGTGATCTTCTCGACGCTATCGGTCACCGGGACCACCAGGACGTTCTCGTGCTCAGGGTCCGGCACTTCGAGGCTGGCGAACTGGCTGTCGAGCAGGCTGGTGGGCATGTATTCATGCTTCCGGCGAGCCATACGCTCCCCGATCAGCTCCCGGGAGCCTTCGAGATAGACGAAGGTGACGGGCTCGCCCGCCTTGGCGGTGAGGTAGTCGCGATAGGCGCGGCGCAGCGCGGAGCAGGCGCCCACGGCCGCACCCTTTCGTTCGGCGGCCTCGTGCAAGGCCGAGGCGAGCCTGTCCAGCCAGGGCCAGCGATCCTCATCGGTGAGCGGAATGCCGGCCCGCATCTTTTCCACATTCGCTTCCGGATGATAGCCGTCGCCATCGAGGAAGGGCACGTGCAGCCGCCGGCCAAGGGATTGCCCAACGGTGGACTTGCCCGAGGAGCTGACACCCATGACGACAATGATGCGGGCCTGCGGGTGACGGGTGCTCATCGTGGGTCTCCTCCTGATCTCAAGCCTTGAACGGTGAATGAATGCGCCAGCAAGCACGGGTGCATCGGTGCCGTGGCAGCCTGGCCTGGCGTCGCGCGACGGCGCAGATCCGATCTTCAAGGAGAGATGCGATGAAAGCCTCAGTCATACTCGCTGCCAGTGCGTTGTTCGCCTGTCCGGTCCTTGCCGCCGACAACCACTACTCTACCTCGACCAAGCTCAATATCGGCCAGTTCGCCGGCAACTGCACCAGCATGGGCGGGGATTACACGTCTCATGGCAGCAATGCCGGAACCTGCAAGACCGATTCCGGACTGGACGTGACCTGTGCCCGCGAAAGCGGCATCACCACCTGTTCGGGCAATGTCCCCAAGTCGCCCAAGACTCCGGATTGAATCACACTGTCGCCGTG
>CAMLOA010000043.1 GCA_946481445.1 uncultured Devosia sp.
AGACCGCCGCCATCGTCATCCAGACGCCGGATTTCTACGGCCATTTGCGCAACCTCAGGACTGCCGCCGACGCCGCCCATGCCAAGGGTGCGCTGCTGATCGTGGTCATCACCGAGATCGTGTCGCTGGGCCTGCTCGAGGCGCCGGGTGCGCTGGGTGCCGATATCGTGGTGGCGGAGGGCCAGTCCATCGGCAATGCGCTCAATTTCGGCGGCCCCTATCTGGGGCTTCTTGCCACACGCAAGGAGTTCATCCGGCAGATGCCCGGCCGCATCTGCGGCGAGACCGTCGACGCCGAGGGCCAGCGCGGCTTCGTGCTGACGCTCTCCACCCGCGAGCAGCATATCCGCCGCGAGAAGGCGACCAGCAATATCTGCACCAATTCGGGCCTGTGTGCGCTGGCCTTCTCCATTCACATGGCGCTGCTGGGCGAGGCCGGGTTCACCCGCCTGGCCCGTCTCAACCACGCCAATGCGTGCAAACTGGCCGATGCCCTGTCGGCCGTGCCGGGCGTCACCGTGCTCAACAGGACCTTCTTCAACGAGATGACGATCCGCACGCCCCATCCGGCCAATGGCCTGGTCGAGCGCCTCGCCGCGCGCGGCATCCTGGCGGGCGTGCCCGTCAGCCGGCTGGAGCCCACCGATCCGTCGGTCGCCAACCTCATCGTGCTGGCCGCGACCGAACTCACCACCGACGGCGATATCGCCGCCCTCTGCATCGCCCTTTCGGAGGAACTCGCATGAGCATGAACACGCAAGGCCGTCCCACCGGCACGGGTGCTTCGGGCTTCTCGTCCTCCTCCGGTTCGGCGCTGCTGCCCAATGAGCCGCTGCTGTTCGAGATCGGCGACACCGAGCATTCCGGCGTCGACCTGCCGGACGTGACCATCTCGTCCGCTCGCCTGGGGGGCTTCGAGCGCAAGCTGCCGCTCGATCTGGCCGGCCTCACCGAGCCGGAGGCCATGCGCCACTATGTGCGCCTCAGCCGCCTCAACCACTCGATCGACAGCGGCATGTATCCGCTGGGCTCGTGCACGATGAAGCACAATCCGCGCCTCAACGAGAAGATGGCGCGCCTGCCCGGCTTTGCCGACATCCATCCCCTGCAGCCGGTTTCGACCGTGCAGGGCGCGCTCGAGCTGATGAACCAGCTCAGCCACTGGCTGATGACCCTCACCAATACCGCCGCTGTGGCCCTCTCGCCCAAGGCAGGCGCGCATGGCGAACTGCTCGGCATGATGGCCATCAAGGCCGCGCAGGAAGCGGCCGGCCAGAGCCACCGCACGATCGTGCTGGTTCCCGAAAGCGCCCACGGCACCAATCCGGCTACCGCCGCGTTCCTCGGTTACACGGTCAAGCCGGTGCCGGCCAAGGCCGATGGCACCGTCGATATCCAGGCGGTCAAGGACGCGCTGTCGCCCGAAGTGGCGGCGATCATGCTGACCAACCCCAATACCTGCGGCCTCTTCGAGCCCCAGGTCATCGAAATCGCCCAGGCGGTGCACGATGCCGGGGCCTACTTCTATTGCGACGGCGCCAATTTCAACGCCATCATGGGCGTGGTGCGCCCCGGCGATCTCGGCATCGACGCCATGCATATCAACCTGCACAAGACCTTCTCCACGCCCCATGGCGGCGGCGGGCCCGGTGCCGGTCCGGTGGTGCTGTCGGCGGCTTTGGCCCCCTTTGCCCCCGTCCCCTTCGTGCGCAAGGGTGAGCAGGGGCTTGAAATGGTCGAGCACGTGGAAGATCAGGCCCTCGGCCGGGTCACCGCCTTCCACGGCCAGATGGGCATGTATGTGCGGGCGCTCACCTACATGCTCAGCCATGGCGGGGACGGGCTGGCGCAGGCCGCCGAGGATGCGGTGCTCAACGCCAACTACATCAAGGCGCGGCTGGGACACATCTTCTCTGTGCCCTTCCCCGACTACCCGACCATGCACGAGGCCCTGTTCGACGACAGCTTCCTCAAGGATACCGGCATCACCACGCTCGATTTTGCCAAGGCCCTGATCGATGAGGGCTTCCATCCCATGACCATGTATTTCCCCCTGGTCGTGCATGGCGCCATGCTGATCGAGCCGACCGAAAGCGAGAGCAAGCAGACGCTGGACCGCTTCTGCGACGTGATGGCCGAACTGGCGCAGGATGCGCTCAACGGCAACAAGGAACGCTTCACCGCCGCACCGTTCAAGGCCCCGCGCCGGCGCCTCGACGAAACCCGCGCCGCCCGCCAGCCCATTCTCAAGTGGGAACGTCCGGCCGAAATGCCCAAAGCTGCGGAATAGAAGCGACGGCTTGACCCCGTCGGGAAGGCACGTTGAATAGATGAGGCCCGTGGATCACTCCACGGGCCTTCGCATTTCCTGTCATGCCAGGGCCTTAGCCCCTGGTGTCGAACCCGACCCAGATGACGATTTCGTCGCCGCCCAGATAGGGGATGGCGACATTTTCGACCACCTTGACGAACTCACCCGAGCGCACGCCGGCCTGGAACGCCACGGGAATGGTGTACTTCTCCGAAAAGACCGCCTGCCCTTCCCGCTCCACCGCAAAGCGAATCGGTGCGTTGACGGAGGCCTGGTTCCCCTTGGGGCCGAGCAATACTCGCCCGGTCACACCCATATTGACCGTGATCAGCCCGTTGGACACCACGCAATTGCGCGAAGTCTCGTCGATCACGCCCTGATATTGCAGCGCCCGCGCGTCGCCCACCGCGCCGCCGCCATAATAGAACATCGCCTCGCTGCCCGGCCGGACCTTGATGGGCGGGCATTCGGTGGCAATGGCGGGCAGCGCATTGGTCTGCGCCTGCGCAACAGCCGCAGGCGTGGGCGTTGCGTTCTGCAACTGCTGGTTCTGCGTGGCGTTGCCCGCACCGAACATGCCGCCCATCGAGCAGCCGGCGAGCAGGAGGCCGACGCCGGTGAGGGCGCCAAGGCGCAGGATCAGGGACGAGGACTTGGTCATGAAGCGATCTCCCGACGCGAACACTAGGCTGAGACGCTTTCGAGCGCCATCAGGATGGCCGGGGCTCCGGTTGCATGGACGCCCGGCGCATCCTCGACGAACACCGCCTCGACCACGCCGTTGCGGATCAGCGCGGCGGAGCGGCCGAAACGCCTCGCCATGCCCGAGCCCGACATATCCTTGGCCAGGCCCATGGCTTCGGCCAGTTCGCCATTGCCGTCGGCGAGGAAGGCAATGTCATCGAGTGCGCCGGAAGCCTCGGCCCAGGCCTTCATGACGTGATGATCGTTCACCGATGCACAGACGATGCGCTCGACCCCTGCCGCCCGCAGCTTGGCTGCATTGGCGACGAAGCCGGGCAGGTGATTGACATGGCAGGTGGGCGTGAACGCGCCTGGCACTGCAAAGAAGACCACGAGACCATTGCCCAGCACGGCGTCGCTGGTGGTGTCGGCGATACCCTCCCCGGTGACCAGCTTGACCTTCACGGAGGGGATCGGACTGCCGCGTTCAATCATTGGTTGGATATGCCCCGTAGCTGCGACCGCGCGCGGCGGCCATTCCCTCGAATTTTCTGCGTTTTTGGATAAGCGGCTTTTCCGCTCCACACAAGGCCTCGTCGCCTCTGCCCGCAGTCTGTCTAGTTGGCGGCGGGCTCCCGCACCGGGCGCGAAAGCTCGAATGCACCCATGCCGGTCAGGAAGGTCAGCTCGATGGTTTGCCCCTCCAACGCGTCCCCGCCCGCCCCCAAGATCGGGATGAGCACTAGGTTCGGTTCCGGGCTTTTTTGCGGCGCGCCGAATATCGGCACCCCGCTGCTGGTCGCGGCGATCAGGCTGGCGACATCGAGGTCCGGATCGCTGACCCAGACGGCCAGGACGTCCTGGTCGGCCCAGTGTTCGACATTGCCGACCGGCTGCGGATCGCCATCCCACTGCAGGGGAGTCATGGCCAGCGCCTGGCGGATGCGCAGGCCGTTGGCCCGGTCCGGCTGGTCCTCGGCAAGGGGCAGCGAAAATTGCGCCTGCGCAGGAACGCAGACATCCGAACACACGCCCAGCAGCACGCCCAGCTCAACTTGGGGTTCCATGCCGGAAACTTTCAGTTCGATGGGCAGCACGGTGGGGCCGAGATAGACATAGTCGAGATAGCCGTCTTCCTCGATCCGGGAGGGGTAGGGCCACAGCACTTCGTGCTGGTCCACGCCCACCGAGCCGGCAAAATCGAGCCGGGTCGGCAGGCCCGCCTCGCCGGGGACGCGCCAATAGGTCTTGGTCGTCTCGGCCATGTCGATTTCGAGCCCGACCAGGGTGGTGCCGTCGGCCCTGATCTGCCCGGTGCTCACCAGCCGCACCGAGACGCCCGGCGACACCTCCTGCCAGGCCGTCTCCCCGGCATAGGCCGCGGCGGCTGTAGAGAGCATGAGGGTAAGGGCGGCAACGACAACGGGGCGCATGGGAAAGCCATTAGCGCAGAGCGCAGTGAAGGAACAGTTCTGACGCCATCATGCCTTCGTGAACCGGCGGCCAGCCGCGTCGAGCATCGTAACTTGGCATCAGGCGCCCCAATGCCTACAATTGGAAGCATGAACTCGCTCGAAGGACAATTCCTCGTCGCCATGCCAGAGATGGACGACGAACGCTTCGCCCAAAGTGTCATCCTCATCGTGGGGCACGACGCCAAGGGGGCAATGGGTATTGTCGTCAATCATGAACTGGCCAACCTGCGCTTCGCCGATATTCTGGACGAACTGGATCTGGGCGACCCGGATGCCGTGATCCGCCTGCCGGACTCGATCCGTCAGCGCGCCGTGATGCGGGGCGGTCCGGTCGAGAAGGGCCGCGGCTTCGTGCTGCACTCGGCCGACTACACCTCCAGCAACACCTATTCGGTCAATGCCGGCGTCTCCCTCACGGCAACGCTCGATGTCCTGCGGGCGATGGCCTTCGGTCCTGCGCCGCGCGCCGCGCTGTTCGCCCTTGGGTGCTGCGGCTGGAGTTCGGGACAGCTCGAAGAAGAGATTGCGCGCAATGGCTGGCTGACCGTGCCCTTTTCGCGCGAATTGCTGTTCGAGACCCCTGTCGAACAGCGCTACGAGGCGGCGCTGGCCAGCCTCCACATCACCCGCGCCAGCCTCAGCCCGGATGCCGGTCACGCCTGATCTCCGCCCTTGAGGCAAGAGACTACCGCCCCATCTGGGCGCCGAGCTTCTTGCCGAATTCGAGCCCCGTCATGGCCGAGCCAAAGGCGAAGCCCTGGGCGAAGCGGCAGTTGAGCTGGCGCAGGCGCTCGATTTCGTCGAGCGTTTCCACCCCTTCGGCGATGACCATGAGGTCGAGATCGGTCGCCAGCGCCACCACGGCCCTGATGATCGGCCCCTGCGTGTGGGCGATGCCATTGCCCTCGCTGACCTTCACGAAAGGCGCGGGGATCTTGATGGTGTCAAACGGGAAGCGGTGGAGATAGCTCAGCGAGGAGTGCCCGGTGCCGAAATCGTCCAGCGCCAGTCCCAGCCCGAGGTTGCGCAAGGCCTGCAGCATATAGGCCGAATGCTCGGGATTGGTCATCACCTGGCTTTCGGTGATCTCGAGCTTGAGATGCCGGGCCAGGTCGCGATCCTGGCTCACCAGGCTGCGCATGTCGTTGAGCAGCGTTTCTGTCGCCAGCTGGCTGGGCGACAGGTTGACCGAAATGAAGAAGTCCTCCGGCAGGCCGATGGTCGTCATCCAGTCCTTGGCCTGTGCCGCCGATTGCTCGAAGGCGAGGCGCCCCAGCTTCTCGATCTGCCCGGAGCGTTCGGCCAGCGGCACGAATTCGTCGGGATTGACGGCCCCGCGGGTGGGATGGGTCCAGCGCATCAGGGCCTCGGCCCCCGCGATCTGGCCGGAAAGAATGTCCATCACCGGCTGGAACTGCACATGCAGTTCACCCTGCCGCATGCCGCGTTCGAGGTCTTCCTCGCTGGCGCGGTTATAGGCCGAGATCGAGCGGGCCGAAGCCCGATAGGCCTCGATACGGTCCCCGCCCAGGCGCTTGGCGTAGTACATGGCCAGTTCCGCGTCGCGCAGCACATCGGCCGCGCTGGCCGGATTGCTGTCATAGATGGTGACGCCGATCGAGGCGGAGAGCGTGAGGTCGCGGTCGCCGAAATTGAACGGGGCCTTGAGCGCCTTGCGGATCTGTTCGGCCGTCTCGGCAATCTTGCCTGCGGCCTGCTCGGAGGCGAGGATCACCGCGAACTGGTCACCGGTGACGCGGGCCACCGTATCGAGCGGCCGCATGATGCGGGCAACGCGCCGCGAGATGGCCAGCAGCACCGAATCCGCCGCCGAATGGCCGATGCGCTCCTCGAGTTCCATGAAGCGGTCGATATCGAT
The DNA here is from genome assembly GCA_946481445.1 of uncultured Devosia sp. Next base: position 6,350 of record CAMLOA010000043.1, read on the forward strand.
CAGGAACACCGCCGGCTTGGTGCCGCCCGGCGTGCGGGCCCGCACCAGGGCACGCTCCAGCCGATCGAGGAAGAGCTGGCGGTTGGGCAGGCCGGTCAGGCTGTCATGCACCGCGTCGTGCAGCAGGCGCTCGCGCGAGGCGCGGTCTTCGGTCACGTCCTGCAGCGTCCCCACGATGCGGTTGACCTGCCCGTCCCCGCCCAGGACCGGCTTCACCCGCATGCGGAAGCTGCGATAGCTGCCGTCATGGCTGGCGATGCGCATGTCGGCGCTGACCTTGCCGCGCCGCAGTTCCACCAGCGTGTCGAAGGCCGTGCGGAAGCGATCGCGGTCGTCGGGATGGACGCGGTCCAGCCATCGCTTGATGGCGCCGCGCAGCGCCCCGCGCTTCTCGCCCAGCCGCGTCGCCAGTTCATCGCTCACCGACACGCGGTCGCGCTCGATGTTCCAGTCGAAGACGAAATCGCCCGAGCCGGTAAGCGCCAATGCCCGCCGCTCCACCTCGCTCAGCGTGCCGATCGACACCTGCCCTTCCGAGAAGGCGTGTTGCACGGCGGTAAAGCCCAGCAGCATGACGATCAGCACCAGGCCGCCGCCGACGGCCGGTTGCGCCACGTCGTTGGACACCTGCCCCGATACGACCAGCCAGGAATAGAACAGCCACGCGATCAGGATGATCCAGGTGGGCACGAGCAGCACCGCGCGGTCATAGCCGCGCAGCGCCAGCAGCAGGATCAGGAAGAAACCCGAAATGCCCAGCAGCGCCAGCACCATGCGCGAAATGGAGGCGGCAATGGCCGGCTGGAAGAAGGCGAAGGCGAAGAGCGCCAGGAACAGGGCGGCCAGTCCCAGCGCCAGGTGGATGAAGCGCAGGTGCCAGCGATGCAGGTTGAGGTAGATGAACAGGAAGCCCGCCAGTGTCGTGGCTATGCCGGCCTCCGCCGCGGCGCGCAGGGGCTGCATGCCGCTGGCCGGCAGGCCCAGCAGGCGGCCCATGACGCCGAAGTCGATCAACAGATAGACCAGAACCGCCCAGGCAAAGGCCGCCGTGGCCGGAAAGACGCCACGGCCCTTCACCACGAACATGATGGTCAGGAACACCGCGGCCAGCGACGCCACGCCGAGCACGACGCCGCGGAACAGGGTGAAGGAGTTCACATAGTCGCGGTAGGCATTGGGTTGCCAGAGGTAGAGTTCGGGCAGGCTGCCGGATGACAGTTCGGCGATGAAGGTGACCGTGGCGCCGGGGTCGAGCGTCACCTCGAAGACGTCCGCCTCGCTGTCGACGAGCCGCACCGGGCGGATACCCGCGCTGGGGGTCAGTGCCGTCAGCCGGTCATTGCCCAGGTCCGGCTGGAAAATGCCCGAGCCGGGCAGGCGGAAGAAGGGCGCCACGAGCAGGCGTTCGATCTGCTGGTCACCGTCATTGCGCAAGGCGAAGAGGGCGAAGCTGGGATTGGTGTCCGGGGCGCTGGCCAGCACTTCGATGCGGCGGATGATGCCGTCCTCGCCCGGCGCGGTCGACAGCTGCACGCGGCCGTCCGTCCCGGGCTGGATCTCGATCACCTCGGAGAGATTGACCGCGTTGACGTCCTCGGGAACGGTGATGATCTCAAAGGCGGCGGCGGGCGCGAGGAAGGCGAGCGCGAAGGCAAGACATATCGCGAGTGCATGAAGGTGACGCATCAGGGGCGAGTATATCCTGCGGTAGGCTTCATTGTGGCAACATCCGGCGCAGGGCCGCGCTAGCGACCCGCGAGCCGGAACGGCGTCCTCTTGGCGGGAGCGCACCTTTGGTAGCGAGGATTGACGCTTGCGACAAGCTTCCGACACTGTTGCCAAATGGCAACAATCAGCAGAGGCGGACACCCGCATAGCCTGACCCGGCGACCGCATCGCAGAGATCGGACCAGTCGCAGCCGCTACAGGCCGCTCGAACATCGCCCGCCGCAAAAGCTGCGCGAAGCCTTTCTATATCGGGAGCTCCCAGCCGGACCTTGCCCTCCTCCAAGCCCGCCAGGAGCGGCGACAGGGCAGCCTCGGCCTGGGCGTCGCGCCAGGCGACGGATGCATTGTGGCAATGGGCGCGCGGCTCGGCCTCTAGCGGTTGGCACACATCGTCCGGCCCGGAGACCAGGGCGATATCTTCGCCCGCCGCCAGCCTCGCAATCACCCTGTCGTAGTTTTCGGTGAAGGCAGGGGAATATCCCCTGCCGACATAGGTGAGGATGCAGAGCAGGTGGTGCGCCCTGAGATGGATGGTCACGCGGCGGCCTTGCCGGACAGGCCACGCGCCAGGGCAGCCAGGATCGCCGCGGCCAGCACCGACTTGAGCACGCCACCGAGCACGAAGGGCGCCACGCCGCTCGCCCAGGCCGCCTCGGTGCCGATCATGACGGCCAGCCAGGTGCCGCCAATGGCCAGGCACACCAGGTTGCCCAGCAGTGCCGCGACGAAAGCCAGCACCGGCCTGTTGCCGTTCCAGCCGCGCTCCGCCAGCCAGCCGACCAGTGCGCCCACCACCGGGAAGGCCAGCAGGTAGCCGCCGGTATAGCCCAGGAAATGAGCTGCCCCGCCGGCGCCACCAGCCAGGACGGGCATGCCGACGGCCGCTTCGGCCAGCCAGGCCACGATGGTGATGCCCCCCAGACGCCAGCCATAGAGCGCGCCCACCAGGGTAACGGCCAGGGTCTGCATGGTCATCGGCACGGGAACCATCGGCACTTCGACATAGGACGAGAGCGTCAGGATGATCGTTCCGACCAGAATGGCGAGAACCCGGATGGCCAGGGGGCGGCTATCGAGGGCCAGGGGGCTGTAGGATGGGGTGGCTGTCACCGACGTCATGCGAAACTCCAAGATCGCGTCCAAATTATAGATAATTTCTTATCTTCATCTATTAAGACTCGATGCGCTGGATTCCGCAAGTCTCAGCCGGTCGGGCTGAACACCTTGCGCAGCTTGCCCGATGGGGTGCA
>CAMLOA010000044.1 GCA_946481445.1 uncultured Devosia sp.
CGCCCTTCTTGTGGGCGTCCTCGAGCTTCTTTTGGGAAGGGTCTTCTGTTTTGCTTTCCTGTTCGGGGGCTTCGTCGCTCAACTAGCCCCTCCACATCGCAAGGTGGTTCTCGAAGCCGGTGAGATACCAGCCCATCATCATCACCAGCAGCAGGGCGAACAGGATCAGCCCCAGGATGATGTTGGCCGGCATCAGCACGAAGAACACCTGCAGCGCCGGCATGAGCCGCGCCAGAATTCCGGCGCCAAGGTTGAACACCAGCCCGAAGACGATGAACGGCGCCGACATCTGCACGCCGATGGAAAAGGCGCTGGCCACCGTCCGGATGGCCAGTTGTGCGGCATCCTCGAACATCAGCGGCGCATCGAGCGGAAACACCATGTAGCTGTCATAGGTCGCCGCCAGCGCCATGTGGTGCAGGTCGGTGGCAAAGATCAGCGTCATGCCCAGAAAGCTGAGGAAGCTGCCGAAGATGGCGCCCTGGATGCCGGTCTGGGTCGGGTCGGCGGCCATGGCGCTCGATAGCCCGGTTTGGAAGGCGATGATGGCGCCGGCCACCTGCGTCGCCATCACCGTGATGCGGGCAATCGCACCCAGGACCAGCCCGATGGCGAGCTCATGGAACAGCAGCGACAGGATGACCATGATATTGTCCGGCAATACCGGCATCATCCCGGACAGGAGCGGATAGACCACCAGCGTGAAGGCAAGCGCAAAGCTGAGCCGCATCCGCGCCGGGATCATGTCCTCCCCCAGCGCAGGCATCAGCATGAGGATGGCGCCGATACGCGTGAACAGCAGCATATAGGCGAAGGCGACGTCCGGCAGCCAGTCCAGGCTGATGGTCACGGCCCTAGAACCCCACGATGATCATGTCGACCACCCGGTTCATGTAGCCCCCCATTGTCGCGCCCAGGAATGGCAACGCAATCAGCATGGTGATGAAGATCGAGATGATCTTGGGCACGAAGACCAGCGTCTGCTCCTGGATCTGGGTCAGCGCCTGGAACAGGGCCACGATGACACCGACCACCAGCCCGACCAGCATCATCGGCGCCGACACGATGATCAGCGTCCAGATGCCGTCACTGGCAATGTCGAGCACTTCTGCGCCGGTCATGGCAACGCCCCGAGTGGAATCACATAGAGAGTCTATCCCATTTCATGGCGTCATCCCCGCGAAAGCGGGGACCTCGGTTTACCGGACGCATCATGAACGGAGGTTCCCGCTTTCGCGGGAATGACCCGGTGGAAATAGATTCGGCAGAAGGCCACGCAGTCAGATCGGCATCCGCATGATTTCTTCATAGGCCGAAATGACGCGGTCGCGGATGGTCACCATGCTCTGGATGGCGATTTCGGTCTCGCTGAGGGCCGTCACCATGTCCACCACATTGGCCTTGCCGTTGACCATGTCGATGGCCATCTGGTCGCTGGTGCGGCCGGCATCCACCACGCCTTGCACCTGTTGGGCCAGCAGGTCGGCAAAGTTCTGCCCGCCCCCGGGTGCGGCAATGGCGGTCAGGTCGGTCTGCGGCTTGGCCGACTGGTTGATGAGGCGCTGCGCATTGCCATAGGCGGCAGTCGCGGCGTTGAAGGGTGCATTGATCGCCATCTTGTCCTCCTATCAGCCGCGCAGGATGTCGAGCGTGCGGCCCAGCATCTGCCGGGTCACGGTAACGACGTTGAGGTTGGCCTCGTAGGTGCGCTGCGCCTCCCTCATGTCCATCGCCTCGATCAGCGGATTGACGTTGGGATACTGGACATAGCCCGCCGCGTCGGCGGCCGGGTGACCGGGCTCGTAGCGGCTGGTGAAGTCGGTCATGTCATAGGCCAGGCGTCCCACCTCGACGATACGGCCACCGACATCGGCATCGAAGCTGGTCTCGAAGGTCGGGATGCGCCGGCGATAGGGATCCTCGCCCGGCGCCGTCCCCGCTGAATCGGCATTGGCGATGTTCTCGGCGATCACGCGCATCCGGGCGGTCTGCGCATGCAGGCCCGTGGCGGCGATGCGAAGCGACGAATTGAAGTCCATGCCGGTTTACTCCTAGGCCTGCTTGCCGAGCGCGAGGCGGATGATGCTGATCGATTTCTGGTAGAGGCTGGTGGCGGCCTGGTAGTCCATCATGTTGGTCGTGACCTTCATCATCTCGTCTTCCAGCGTTACCCCGTTGCCTTCGGGGGTGATTTCGAAGCTCGCCATGCGCTGGGCGCCGAAGGCGACGCCCGCGCCGCTGGACACGGAGAAGTGAGTGGGCTGGGTTGCCGACGTCGTCACCGTGGCCGACGAAAAATTGCCCATCCGGTCGGCGAAGTCGTATTGCTTGAGGTCACGGCCCTTGAAGCCAGGGGTCTCCGCATTGGCGACGTTTTCCGCCAGCAGGCCTTGACGCGCCTGGTGCCAGCGCATCTTGTCGGTGAGCGCCGTGAAGACCGGCAAATTCATCAGGCCCATTGGCAGCGACCCCCGCGAGTCTGTCGTGACGCGATGGGCAAATCTTGCCGGTCTATGGTTAACCAAGCGTTAACCGGCTAAGGCTACGGCAGGAACGGTCTCGCAATCTGCACATTTGCAGGTCTAACTAGGCAAGAAGTGCCGCCAGATTCGTGGCGGCTGCATCGGAGTGCACATGCAGTTCATCACCAGCCTGTTCGGCGGATCGGACAATACCTGGCTGACCGCCGCCTTCGCCCTTGGCATCGTCCTCATCCTCGTGGTCATCGGCGTTTGGCTGCTCAAGCTGATCTTCGGCGCCACCGGGCGCGTCGCCCGTGGCCGCAACCGGCGCCTGGCGGTGGTCGATACGCTGGCCCTCGATCCCAAGCGCCAGCTGCTGATCATCCGGCGGGACGATGTCGAGCACCTGATCCTTACCGGCGGGCCGCAGGATGTGGTGGTGGAGACGGGTATTGCGGTCGCCGAGGCACCGGCGGCAGCGCAGCCCACCCGGCGCCCCATCCCCATGGTCGCCACCCGCAAGGGGCGCGCGCCCGCACCTGCCGCAGCGCCCGCGCCTGTCACCGAGCCGGCCCCGGCCCAGCCCGCGAGCGAGCCGCTCACCGCGGTCGAGAAGCTGCGCGAACTGGGCAAGCCGGCCAATGAGCGGGGCCCCCGCTCGCTGCGCCACACCGCGCTGCTCCGCCCCGTCAGCGAGGGCGACATGGCTCTATCCCCCGAAATCTCGGGCTCTCCCGCTTCGCCGGCCGCCGACTCAGCTAAAGAGGACGCTGCACAGCAGCTGATCGAAGGCCGGGATCTTGCAGAGGGTCATAGCGACGCCAACCGGAACTGAGCCCGCCCCCCGGCGGCGGTTCCGTCACGCCCCCTGGCTCGGCCTCGTGGCCGGGCTCGCCCTGGCCCTGTTGCCCACGCTGGCCTTCGGGCAGGATCTCTCCATCGATTTCGGCGACGACGCCACCCTGACCGAGCGGGCCGTTCAGCTCATCGGGCTGATCACCATCCTGTCGCTGGCACCATCCGTGCTGGTGATGGTGACCAGCTTCACCCGCATCGTGGTCGTCCTTTCCCTGCTGCGCACCGCCATTGGCCTGCAGACGGCGCCGCCCAACTCGGTCATGGTGTCGCTGGCGCTGTTCCTCACGCTCTTCGTCATGCAGCCCACCCTGCAGCAGAGCTATGACCAGGGCATCGCTCCGCTGATCGCCGGAGAGATAGAGTTCAACCAGGCCTTCGAGTTGGGCGCCGCGCCCATCCACGAATTCATGCGCGCCAATGTGCGCGAGCAGGATCTGGCCCTGTTCTACGACCTGACCGATGCCGAACCGCCCGAGGATCCCGAAGCCATCCCGCTGCAGCTGCTGATCCCGGCCTTCATGATTTCCGAACTCCGCCGCGCCTTCGAGATCGGGTTCCTGCTGTTCCTGCCCTTCGTGGTCATCGACATGGTCGTGGCCTCGGTGCTGATGAGCATGGGCATGATGATGCTGCCGCCGGTGGTGATCTCCCTGCCGTTCAAGCTGATCTTCTTCGTGCTCGTGGACGGCTGGTACCTGGTCGCCGGATCGCTGGTGCGCAGCTTCGTCAGCGGCGGCGGATAGCTCAGCTGGCGCTGGCTATGCCTGCGCTCGGCTCGGACGCCACCAGCGGCGCCAGGGCGCCATCGGGGCCGTAAGTGTCGCGATAGGAGGCGAGGAAAGCGTTGATGCCTTCCACGTTGGCCACCTGGCTCGCCACGGTCTTGAACTCGAGGCTGGTAATGTCGGCATTCCCGGTCACCAGGTCGAACATGGCCCATTCCGGCGATGTCACCAGCACATCGCCGAACTTGGAGCGCAGCCGCGCCAGGCCGAACGTATCGCCCGCCATGGCAAAGCCCACCGCCGCCTTGATGACCCCCATCCTGGCTGGCTGGCTCATGGCGCCGTTGTCGGCCTGCTCCGCATAGAGCGCCTCGAGCATCTCACTGGCCTGCACATAGCGCTTGGCCCGCCAGTTGGCGTCGATCCGCATCAGCTCCACGTCGCGGCCATCCATGTCGCGGATCAGGTCCAGGGCAAGCTGGTCGCGGCCGCCATCGATCATGGCGCGCGCTTCAAGGATGCGGCGCTGCCGGGCCAGGGATTCCGGGATATCGGGAAGCCGGGTGGCATTGAGCACGCGCAAGGCATCCTGCGGCTTGCGGTCGGCCAGGTAGATCACCGCCAGGTCGGTGGCGATCTGCGTCCTGGCGACGCCGGTCAGGCGGTTTTCGAGCTGGTACTCGAGCAGTTCGGATGCCTGCGCCAGCAGGTCCACCCGCACCAGCCGGCGCGCCAGGTTGCGGATCATCTCGTCGCCGCGGGCGCCGGGCGGCGTCAGGGCGCGGAAATCGTAATACAGCGCCAGCGCTTCCACCGGGCCCAGCGAGTCGGCGACGCCGTCGAGGAACAGCTGGGCAAACACCACCTGGGCCTGGTCGCGCAGGGCGTTGATCGGCGGGCTTTCCGGATAGGTGGCCACGGCCTGCCGCACAGCCTCGAAGCCCTGCCGGTAGTCGCCGTTGCGGAAATAGATGTCGGCCAGCAGCGCCTGCATGTCGGCTTCCAGCGGATTGCCCCGCCACAGCAGGGCCTCGGCCGACAACGTCTCGGCGCCCTTCTGCAGGTTGAGCTTGCCCGCCTGGTCGAGCAGCATCAGCGTACGATAGACGGCCTCGGCCCGGGTGGGCCGGATATCGGCGGCGATCACCTGCCCATAGGTGTCGATGGCCTCGTCGAGCCGCCCGCGCAACTCGTCGACCCGGCCCGAAAGCAGGTGATAGAGGCTGGTCTCCTCGAGGCTGAGATTGGCGAAGTCCATGCCGGCGAGCAGGCCCTCGGCCATGTCGGCGTCGCCTGTCTCCACCGCCGCACGCACCGCCGCCAGCAGGAACCGATGCCGGATCCAGGCCGGGTAGCTGTTGATCACTGGCATGGCCGCCGAGGCGTCGGCCCGGGCGCCCTTGAAGTCGTAGTCGTCGACCCGGGCGATGGTCCGCCACAGCAGGGCATCGACCTCCTGCCCCATCGAGGGCGTATTGAGAATGCCCAGCGCATCCTTGGGCCGGTGCGCCAGGGTCTCGGCAATCGCCTCGGCGAGCCGCAGCTTGCGCGTCAGGTCCTGGTTGGTGAGGTCTGCCTCCAGCACCCTGATCACGCCCAGCGCCTCGTGGGCGAACTGGTTGGCGAGGTAGTAGTGGGCCAGGTCGAGCCGCGCCCTGTCGCGCTGCGCGCCCTCCCCTTCGGCAGCGCTCGCCATCAGGTCCTCGGTCTGCTGCACGAACAGGCCATGATCCTTGGTCTCGAGGCTGGCAAAGTCGATGAAGGCACCGCGCATGGATTCGGTTATCCCGGTGCCCAGCGTGCGCGGGCCGTCGAGGGCCGAGACGGTGAGCCCGCCCAGCGTGCTGATCACCGCCAGCTCGTTCTCCAGCGCGATGTCGATCTCGCTGGTCTCGGGCTTGATCACCAGCCCATGCACGCTGCGCAGGGCCGAGAACTCCACATAGTCCAGCGTGCGGGTCACGCCGCGCGCCGGCGGATAGGCCGTGACCACCTTGAGGATGTCGCCGACATTGGGGTCGCGGAAATCATGGACGCGGCCGGGCCGGGCAATGTCGGCCGTAACCTCGAAATCACCCTCGACGTCACGCCGCCGGCTGAGCTCGATCGGTTCGGTCGGGGTCAGCATGATGTCGCCCAGCGACAGCACCCAGGCCATGCCCTCCGAGCCCAGGGTCGCAAGCCGGTCCTGCGACAGCTCTACCCGCACCAGTTGCGTATCCCCGGCCGCCACGACGGCGAATTCGCTGGCCAGCGCATCCAGTTCGTTCGAATGGGTGGGCGGGGCGATGCCGGCCACCGTGTCGAACATCATCCACACCGTGTCGCCGCGGCGGAATACGGCGGCAGGCGTATCCTGCTCGAAGGGGAACACGACACGCACCGTCGACCCCAGCACGCTCACGAATGGCGTGATCGTGCCGCCGACGGCTTCCGGATAGAGCTTGTCCACCTGCGGCGGCGCATGGCTTTGATCTGCCGGCTCGTGCCCGGCATCGACGCCGTCGGCCAGGCTCGCGGCATCGAAGCTGGGCAGGCCCGTGCCCGCAATGTCCACGTCCAGCACATACTGGCGGGGCGATATCTCATAGAACCGCGGCGTCACGCCCTCGGCCAGTTCCAGCGTCACCGTGGACCCGTCCGGATTGACCGCGGTCTCGATCGATCCGATTTCCGGTGGCAGGTCGATGGCCAGGTCGCGCATGTCGATGCCGACCGGCCACTCGAAGGCGATCAGCCCCAGCCCACCCTCCTGCACGTAGTCGGCGACAGTGGGCACCGTCCAGTCGAACTGCACGCGCATGAAGGTCGGGTTGCGGCCGATGCGGACGCTGACCTGCGGATCGAGCTCGGCCACGTCGGAAGCCTTGCGCTGGCGCTCGGCCTCGATGGCGGCCAGCCGCGCCCGCTCCGCCAGCTCGTCCACCACATCCTGCGGCAGGCCGGGCGGCATCCCCTGCCAGGTCTGCGGCAGCAGGTCGATGAACAGCTTCTCGCCGGCTTCGATGCGATTGAAATTGAAGGCGTGGCGCAGCCCAAGCCGCAGCCCCCTGCCGTCCGGGTCCACCCGCGCCACCGCCAGATAGTCCGGCATCGTGGTGCCCACATCGGGCAGCACCACGGAAACCTGCTCCTCGAACTCGAGCGACAGCACGCCATTCTCGACGCGCATGGAATAGTCCGGCAGGTCGTCGCGGCCTGGAAAGCTCAGGATCAGGCGGGCATAGCCCTCTTCCTGCGTGGCAAAAAGCTGTCCCTGTTCCTGGGCAAGTGCAGGCCCCACCGCGGTGAGCGCGGCGCAGACCGCAAGGGCTCTCAGTGCCCCCAGCAAGCCAGTCCTGATTGCGGTCCTCACCGGCTTCTGCCCGCCCGACGCAATTCGCGCGCTTGCGGTTGGCCGATTTCTGGGCCCACAGAACGCACGAGGTTACACACACTATAGTGTGCGCACCCTAGCCGGACGGGCTTAACGCGGCCTTACCCCAAAGGTGAAAGAGCTACTGACCCACGATCTGCGGCAGGGCGCTGAGGTCTTCCGGGGTCATCTCGGTAACGGGCTGGTCGGCAATGGCTGCCATCTGCACCGTCAGTTCCTGGGCGCGCACGGCATCCATTTCCGCCAGGATTGGCGCCATCTTGCGCGGGCTCATCGTCTTGGCCACGCGCAGCAGCACATCCATCTCCAGGTTGTTGAAGATATTGGCGGCATCCTTGGGCTTCATCGCCTCATACATGGCCACGATGCCGGCAAACTGGCCGCTCTCCATGGCCTCGCGCTGGTCGACCAGCGCCGCGATCTGGGCCTCCAGGGCCGTCAGCGTGGCGGCGCGCTCCTCGATCCGCTTTTCGGCGGCATCGACGATGGAGGCGCGCAGCGCCAGATCCTGCTCATAGGCTTCCAGCTCCGAGCGCCGCGCCGCCAGCCGTTCCAGCAGCTGCTGTTCGGTTAGCGAGGCGCCATTGCTGTCGAGCAGGGCCGTCGTCGTGCCGTCGCCATTGACCTGCAGCGGCACCGCATCGCCCGAGGGCAGGCAATCGGCACTGACCGTCTGCGCGAAGCTTGCGGCCTGGCCGGCAGCTTGGTCCGCCGCCGCGGCTTCGTGGTCGGCCGAGGCCGCTTCGCCATGCCCGTCATCGGCCGCAGGCGGCACGCCATCATCGGTGAGGGTCACGTCGGCATCCACGCAATAGGTGCTGCTCGGCGCCACCGCATGCTCCCCGCCCGCAGGGTCGGCAGCATGGTCCAACGGCGCCTCACTCCCCGAATGGGCCGCATCGGCAGCGGCTTCGTTGCCGTGTTCCCCTTCGGCCGGGTCGGCGCCGTGCTCGGCCGCTACAGAACTGCCATGCCCATAGGCAGAGGCGTCTCCCAGGGTGGGGTCGGGGTCGGTCAGGACCGGACTGGTATCGGTCAGTGTCGGCTCACCGGCAGGCGTCACCGTCGAGTCGGCTTCCACCACCGCCCCTTCCGTGCCGCCATGGCCGCCATCGCCGCCTCCCGCCGCCTGCGCCACCGTCACGCCAGACAGCACATAGCCGCCATTGGTGATCAGACCGATGGTCTTGAGCACCAGCAGGGCGGCAACGGCCATGACGACGATGGGCAGCAGGCGGATATTGGTCACGCAGCGGCTCCCCGTGCCCGAACCCGCGCCGACAGCTGCTCAAGGGCAGAGGCGACCTTGTTGGGCTGCTCGACCGGCTCGATCGCCTGGCTGTTCCGCGCCACGCTGGTGATCTTGGCGATGCGCTCCATCAGCACCGTGCCGGCCGTAACGTGGTTGGCCAGCTCGACGCCGAAGCGCTCGGCTTCCTCCAGCCGCGAATTGAGCGCCAGGTCCGCTTCGACGGCTGTCTGCTTGAGCTCCTTGATGGCCTGGTTGGCCAGGTTGGTCGCGCCCACCAGATCCGCCACCATCTGGCGCAACACGTCTTTGTCCTGATGCAGGCGCTTGAGGCGCTGGTTGAGAACCACGCAATAACCGATTGTCAATGCGAGAAGAACTGCAACGGCACCTTCTACGAGTAGTCCAAGTGGCAGGCCGAGCATGGTCATCCTTCCAGATTTGCGTCGATGGCCTCGAAGTCAGCCATGGTGACCTTGGGCGGGTTGAGCGGGCGCGACACCCGCACCGAAACATTGTTGCCGATATGGCCCATGATGGCCTCGGTGAGGTCGACCTCGCCGCAGCGTAGCCGGATC
>CAMLOA010000045.1 GCA_946481445.1 uncultured Devosia sp.
CGCACGGCATGACCGACAGCCAGTTCAACCTGGGCATGCTCTATGCCCGCGGCCTTGGCGTCGAGCAGGATTTCGAGCAGTCCTACAAGTGGTTCTCACTGGCCGCTCTGGGCGGGGATGTCGATGCGGGCAAGGCGCGCGACGACATTGCCAAGTCGCTCAGTGCCGAGGCTGTGGGTCGGATCGCTGCTGAAGTCTCCGCCTGGACGCGGGTCGAGATCGAGCTGGGCGCCAATTTCGCTCCGATCGGCACCTGGTCACCAAGCTTCGACCCCGGTGAGGTGATTACTAACCGCGATGTCGTGATCAAGGTGCAGGAAGCGCTCAACCGGCTCGGCTTCGACCTTGGGACGCCGGACGGCATAGCGGGCAGCAAGACGGCGGAAGCCATCAAGGCTTTCGAGCGCGGCACCGGCATGAGCGAGAGCGGCACCATCAATCCACGTCTGCTTGCAGTGTTGGGCAGCCAGCCCGTCTGACATCGAACCGTCGTTTGACAACGGCGGGATCAGGGTTCAAACGAAATCCAGGGTTCTCGCCGCCAGGCGGGAGCCCTTGACCTATTGTTGACGGACCGTGCGCTAAGCTCGTGCCGCAACGTGCTATTTGCGGAACCAGGGACTTGCAGATCTATCTGCCGATCGCCGAGCTCTCCGTGAACCTCTTCTTTCTCGTGGGGATCGGAGGGGCGGTTGGCTTTCTGTCGGGCCTGTTCGGTGTCGGCGGCGGATTCCTGCTCACGCCCCTGCTGATCTTCTCGGGCGTGCCCGCTCCCGTGGCCGTGGCCTCCGTGACGGGGCAGGTCGTCGCGGCTTCGACCTCCGGCGCATTAGGGCATTACCGTCGCGGTGGCATAGACCTGCATCTGGCCATGTACCTGGTGCTGTCCGGGGTGCTGGGCGCCTTCGGTGGCGTGGCCGCGTTCGCGCTTCTCCGCGATGCCGGCCAGCTTGACCTGGTCATCTCGGTCGGGTTCCTCGTCCTGCTCGGCTTTGTCGGCGTGCTGATGCTGATCGAGTCCACCCGAACCCTGCTCAAGTCGCGCAAGGGCATCGTGGTGCGCGAGCGTCTGCCCAATCAGCACAACTGGATCCATGGCCTGCCCATGCGGGTGCGGTTCAAGAAGAGCCGGCTCTACATCAGCGTGTTGCCGGTACTGGCCATCGGCCTGTTCATCGGTTTCGTCGGTTCGCTCTTAGGCATTGGTGGCGGCTTCATCATGGTGCCGGCGCTGGTCTATCTGCTGCGCGTGCCGGGCAACGTGGTCATCGGCACCTCGCTGGCCCAGGTGGTGGCCATGATGGCGGCGACCACGATCCTGCATGCGGTACAGAGCCAGAGCGTCGATATCCTGCTGGCCTTTTGCCTGATGGTGGGGGGAACGGCGGGCGCGCAGTTCGGGGCCTCGGCCGGCAAATATCTGCGGGGGGAACAGCTGCGTGGTTTGCTCGCACTGCTGGTGCTGGCCGTCGCCATCCGCTTCGGGCTGTCGCTGGTGCTGACTCCGGCAGACGTGTTCAGCATGGCGGTCGTGGGAGGCGCGCGATGAACCGCCTCCTGGCAGCGCTTGTGCTGTTGTTCGCCATGGTCCCTGCCGCGCAGGCCGAGCGGCTGATTTCGCAGGTTTCCAACGAGACGGTCGAGATCACCTCGAGTTTCGATGGGGAGCGGTTGAGCTTTTTCGGGACCATAGCGCCCGATGCGGGGGCGCCCGAAAAGTTCGTCACCGGACCCTTCCATGTGGTGATCGTGGTGCTGGGGCCGACGCAGAACCGGGTGGCGCGGCAGAAAACCCACAATTTCGGCATATGGCTCAATACCGACCAGGTCGAGTTCAACAGCTTTCCCAGCTACTTCCACGTGCTATCGAGCGGGCGGCTGGCCGATATTTCCGATATCACGACGCTGACCACCAACTACATCCTGCCCGAGTCCCACACATTGGTGACCAATGATGCCCAATGGTGGAAACGCGCGATCTTCGGGCGCGAGCTGGTGCGCCTGATGACCGAGGAAGGCTTGTTCGGCGTGCAGGAAAATGGGGTGAACTTCCTGGCGGAAGACTTCTATTCGGCGCGCCTGACCCTGCCGAGCAATGCCCCTCCCGGGCCCTATCTTGCTTTGACCTACGTCTTCAAGAATGGCGAGATCGTTGCCCGCAAATCCGAGGGCTTCGCGGTGCGCAAGATCGGCTTTGAACGTTTCCTGGCGCTTTCGTCGACCCAGCAGCCCTTTCTCTATGGCCTGGTCTGCGTGCTGCTGGCGCTGTTTACCGGCTGGCTGGGCGGTGTGATCTTCAAGCGCTAGCCGCGGACCAGCCGCCTGGGGCTGACGGGATAGGTGCGGTCCTTTCCCAGCATGGTGACTTCCAGCGCCGGCCAATGCAGCAGGCCGAAAAAGGCGGGGGACAGGATGTTGAGGGCGCCCGTGGAACTGCCATAGGCCGGCAGGATCATCAGGCGATTGTCGTGCACGAAGCAGGGGCGGCGGGTGGTGCGGCCCTGCATGGAAAGATGCGCGGCCGGGTGGAGATGCCCGGAAATCAGGCCATTTGCGCCGCGGCGCGGCTCGTGCGAGAGGAGCAGACCAGCCAACTCCAGTTCGGGCAAACAGGTGCCGCCAATGGCATGGGGGGCCGGATCGTGATTGCCCGACAGCCAGGTGCAATCGACCATTTCGGTGATCGTATCGAGGCGCATGCGGTCCGAATTGGTGAGCAGGCTGCTGGCATCGACCCGGTGAAACGTGTCCCCGAGCGCGATCAGGCGACGCGCGCCGGTCCGGCGGAGATCGGCCTCGAGCCGCGACAATGTCATGCCCGTATCATAGGGCGGCAGCATCTGCCCGCGCCGCGCGAAGCTCGCCATCTTCTCGAAATGCAGATCGGCCACCAGCAGGGCCTGCTGGCTATGCCAGTAGAGGCCGCCAGAGGGCAGGGGCTCGAACATGTGGCCGGCAAAGCGCAGGACCGGTGACTCCGTAAGCTCGGCGCGATGAATAGGGTGGTTCAACGTCTTTCGGTCCTGCCACTCGAACACTGCCCTCGTGGCGATTTCGCGTCAGATCGCTCTACTGGAGCGACCTATCCTGCGGGACCGCCCAGGGCCTCCCGCATCAGTTCGTCTGCGGCATCAGCCATAGCCGATTCGCGGCCTTCCCCGAAAATGGGTTCCTTGCCGATATCGAGCATGACCGGCACGGCGAGGGGGGAGATCTGCAGCAGCGGCTTGTGCACGATATGCGAGCGGATACGGGCGAGCATGTCGCCCAGCCGCTCGATGTCGAGCAGGCCGCGCGCGGCGTCGCGGCGGGTTGCCTGGATGAGGATGTGGTCTGGCTCGTGCTGGTAGAGCACGTCATAGATCAGATCCGAACTCATGGTGATCTGGCGCCCGGTTTTCTCCTTGCCGGGATGCCGCCGTTCGATGAGGCCGGCGATAATGGCGCAGTTGCGGAAGGTGCGCTTCATCAGTGCCGATTCATCGAGCCAGGCCTCGAGGTCGTCCCCCAGCATGTCCTCCGAAAACAATTCGTCCAGTGAAAGCCGGCCCGTCCTGATCAGCGCCGACAGGTCGCCCAGGCCCCAGATCGCCAGCGCGTACTCTGAGGCCACAAAGCCGAGCGGCCGGGCCCGGGAGCGCTCGAGCCGCCGCGTCAGCAGCATGCCCAGCGTCTGGTGCGCCAGCCTGCCCTCGAAGGGGTAGCAGACGAGGAAATTGTGTGTGCCGCGGGGAAAGGTCTCGACCAACAGGCTGTCCCGCCGCGGCAGCACAGAAAGGTCGCGCTGCAGCCGCAGCCAGTCGCTGACCTGATCGGGTAGCTTCCCCCATTCTCCCGGGCTGTCGATGATGCGGCGCACCCGCTCGGCCAGGTATGTGGAAAGGGGAAACTTGCCACCCATATAGCTGGGAATCTTCGGATTGGTGGCCTGGGCCCGGCTGACAAAGGCCTCATTGTCGCGCATGCCCTCGAAGGCAACGATCTCGCCGCCGAACATGAACGTGTCGCCGGGCAGCAGGGTGCCGAAGAAATACTCCTCCATTTCGCCCAGCACGCGGCCGCCCACGCCTATGGGCCCGGTCGTCTGCCCTTTCTTGAAGCCCCGCCCGCGCACCAGCCGCACCCGCACCATCGGTTCCTCGATGATGGTGCCGATATTGAGCCGGTATTGCTGCGCCACCTGCGGATTGGCGACGCGCCAGCGGCCATCGTCGGTCTTCCTCAGCCGGGCATAGCGCTCGTAGGCACGCAGGGCATAGCCGCCGGTGGCCACGAAATCGAGTACCCGATCAAACTGGCCGCGCGGAAGGTCGCGATAGGGCCAGGCGTGGCGCACCTCGTCATAGAGGGCATCAGCCGAGAACGGCTCGGCGCAGGCCATCCCCAGGATGTGCTGCGCCAGCACGTCATAGCCGCCCGAGACGGGGTCTTCGCTGTCCTGGTGGTTTTCGGCCACCGCTTCCACCGCGGCCTCGCATTCGAGGACCTCGAAGCGGTTGGAGGGCACCAGCACCGCCCTTGACGGTTCGTCGAGCCGGTGGTTGGCGCGGCCAATGCGCTGCAGCATGCGCGAGGACCCCTTCGGCGCCCCCACCTGCACCACGAGGTCGACATCCCCCCAGTCGATGCCAAGGTCGAGCGTCGAGGTGCAGACCACGGCCTTGAGATTGCCCGCCACCATGGCGCTCTCGACCTTGCGGCGCTGCTCCACCGACAGCGAGCCATGGTGCAGGGCAATGGGCAGCATGTCCTCGTTGATGGCCCACAACCCCTGGAACAGCATCTCGGCCTGCGACCGGGTGTTGACGAACAGCAGCGTGGTCTTGTGCCGCTTGATCACCTCATAGAGATCGGCATGGGCATAGCCCGCCGAATGCCCGGCCCAGGGCAGGCGCTGCTCGGTCTCCAGGATCGAGAGTTCCGGCGCCGCCCCGCCGCTGGTGGTCAGCAGGTGCGTCTCGCGCTGGGGCACCGGCCGGGCGATCCAGTCGCGCAACAGGTCCGGCCGCGCTACGGTCGCGCTGAGCGCGGTGATGCGCAGGTTCGGCGCCAGCCGGGCTATGCGGGCGATGCATAGCGAAAGCAGTTCGCCGCGCTTGGAGGTGACGAGTGCGTGCAATTCGTCGAGCACGATCCGCCTGAGCGAGCCGAAGAACAGCTCGGCATGCGGATGGCTGATGAGCAGGCAGAGCTGCTCGGGCGTGGTCAGCAGGATATTGGGCGGCCTGGCGCGCTGCCGGGCGCGGCGATTGGCCGGCGTGTCGCCCGTACGCGTCTCGGCGCTGATCCTGAGGCCCATCTCCAGGATCGGCGTCGTGAGGTTGCGCTGCACGTCCACGGCCAGCGCCTTGAGCGGAGATATGTAGAGCGTGTGCAGTCCCTCGAACCCACCCTCCGCCAGGTCGACAAGGGTGGGCAGGAAGCCGGCCAGCGTCTTGCCGGCCCCGGTCGGGGCGATCAGCAGGGCAGAGGAATCGGCACGCCAGCTGGCCAGCACGTCCAGCTGGTGCTGCCGCGGCGCCCAGCCCTTGCGGGCGAACCAGTCCGATATGACCGCCGGAAGCGGGGGCAGCCCGGTGCTCAACCGCTTCCCCCTTCGGCCCCAGGAAGGGACGAGCAGCCGCATCCGGCATGGCGCAACGCCTCGTTGCCGGGCCAGGTCGCTGGCGAGGCAGGACCGGAACAGCCAACGGTCACGCACAAAACTGGCAAGTCACACCTTCTGCAAATCAGCCGAAACCCTATATGATCAGCACCAACGACGACAGCCAATGGAGGATGCCATGACCGACCAGCCCCGGACAGAGCGCAGTCCCTCCGGACTTGAGCGCTTCCTCGGCGGCAGCCCCGGCGGGGTCGTCATCCGCCTGCTGCTGCTGTCGCTCGTGGTCGGCTTCCTGATGAGCGTGTTCGGCATCGACGTGCGTGAACTCCTGCAGGGCGCATTCCGGCTCGTGCGCGAAACGCTGCGCGATGGCGCCGGTGTCTTCCGCAGCCTGGTCGGATATGTTCTGGCCGGCGCGGCCATCGTGGTGCCGGTCTGGCTGGTCATCCGCCTCACCAAGGGGCGATAATGGCTCCGCAGACCCTCCGGCTCACGCCCCAGCAGGCCCTGTCGCGGCTGGTGCCGCATGTCCTTGAAATGGAATCGCAGGCCAAGGGCCAGCGCATCGCTATCGGCCTGGCGGGCGGGCCCGGCACCGGCAAGTCCACCCTGGCGGCCGAACTCGTGGCCATGCTCAACGCCACCCATCCGGGCAGCGCCGCACTCGTGCCCATGGACGGCTTTCACATGAAGCATGCCAAGATCGAGGCGATGGGGCAGGTCGACTACAAGGGCGCGCACCATACTTTCGAGGGCGCTGCCTTCGTCAACTTCCTGCATCATCTCAAGTCGGCCGCCGGGCCGGTGAACGGGCCAGGCTATTCCCGCAAGATAGAGGATACGGTGGACGACGCCTTCACCGTGCAGCCCGAAGTGCGGGTGCTGGTGGTGGAGGGCAATTACCTTCTCCTGCCCAATCCGCCCTGGGCGGGCGTTCGTGCCATGCTCGACTATGCCGTTTTTGTCGATGTGCCGCGCGAGATCGTGCGGGCGCGGCTGCTCAAGCGGCACGGGGAGGAAGGGCTGTTCTCCGAGGAACGCAACAAGGCCCATATCGAACGCAACGACCTGCCCAATTACGATCTGGTGCGCAGCGCGATGGACAGGGCAGACGTGATCTTCGAAATGGATGTCACCCGCTAGGAGCTGCCCCAAGTTCGGCGAGGCGCTTCTCGATGAATCGGCGTTCTGCGGGCTGGGCCGCGAGCGCCAGGGCGGTTCGATAGGCCTCGATCGCTTCCGGCCCGCGCCCCAGGCGGCGCAGCATGTCGGCGCGGGCGGCATGGAGCAGGCGATAGTCGCCCAGTTCGTCAGCAAGGCCATCCATCAGCGCCAGCCCCGCCTCCGGGCCGCGATGCAGGGCCACCGCGACGGCACGGTTGAGCGCCACGATGGGCGAGGGTTCCAGCCGCATCAGCAGGTCGTAGAATGCAATGATGCGCGGCCAGTCGGTTGGCGTGGCGGCGTGGGCCGCGGCAATGGCTGCCTGGATCGAATAGATGCTGAACCGTCCCTGCAGGACGCGCCGGACCAGGGCCTGGCCTTCGGCAATCTGGCCGGCGTCCCAGAGCGAACGGTCCTGTTCGTCGAGCGGTACCAGCTCGCCATTGACTACGCGCGCATGCCGTCTCGCGTCGTGCAGCAGCATCAGGGCCAACAGCCCCTTGACCTCGGGTTCCTCAATCAGCCTGTCGAGCAGCCGCGCCAGCCGGATCGCCTCCGCGCACAATGGGCCGCGCACCGCCTCGTCGCCCGAACTGGCCAGGTATCCTTCGTTGAAGACGAGGTAGATCACGGCCAGCACGCTTTCCATGCGCGCGGGCAGTTCCTCGGGGCCCGGCACGACATAGGGGATGGCCGCCTCCCGGATCTTGGCCTTGGCGCGGACGATGCGCTGGGCGATCGTGACGGGCTTGGCAAGGTAGGCTGCCGCGATCTCCTCGGTGGTCAGGCCGCAGACTTCCCTCAGGGTCAGCGCCACCTGCGCGTCCGGCGACAGCGCCGGATGGCAACAGGTGAAGATCAGCCTGAGCTGGTCGTCGGCGATCTCGGGTGCTTCGGAATCCTCGGGAACGGCTTCGGTCTCGATCCGATGGACGAGTTCATAGGTCGCCGCGGCAAATCGGGCTTCGCGGCGAATGCGGTCGATGGCACGGAAGCGCCCGGCCGAGACCAGCCAGGCGCGCGGATTGGCGGGTACACCGGTGCGTGGCCAGGCGTCCAACGCGGCCACCCAGGCATCGTGCAACGCCTCCTCCGCCCGCTCGAAACCTCCGAGCAGGCGGATGAGCGTGGCCAGAACGCGTGGGGCCTCCGCGCGATAGACCGTCTCGATGGTGTGGCGCGCATCGATGCTCACAGGATGGGCCGTACCTCGACGCTGCCGATGCGCGCCAGCGGAATGTTGGCGCCGATCTGGAGGGCTTCATCCAGATCGTTTGCTTCGATCAGGATGAAGCCGGCCACCTGCTCCTTGAGTTCGGCAAAGGGACCATCGGTGGCGCTCATCTTGCCGCCGCGCATGCGCACGGTGGTCGCCGTGTCGGGTGATTTGAGGGCCTCGGCATGAACATACTTGCCGCGCCGCTGCAGCTCGCGGTCGTAGTCGGCGGAATCCTTGACCAGTTGCGCCCATTCCTGGGGCGGCAAGGTATCGGGCAGTGTCGAGTCAAAACAGACGAGGCAGAGATAGCGCATGGCGGTGTCCTTTCCGGTTGTTGCCACCGGTTCATCGAACAGGGGAAACCGGTTTCGACATTTGGGCAATGCGTTTTTCAGCCCGCGCGTTTCACGGTCCGGCCGCTCTGGTTGGCAAGGCCCGAAATCGCCGCGCGCAGGGCCGCCGGCTTGACCGGCTTTGTCACCACGGCAATGCCGCGTTCCTCGGCCAGCGTACGCACGGCCGGGCTGCGATCGGCCGTGACCAGGGCCGCCGGCAGGTGCCCGCCCAGATTGTGCCGCAGCCACTCGATGGCATCGAGCCCCGATGTCTGGTCGAGGTGATAGTCCATCAGCACCAGGTCCGGATACCATCCCTCCAGCAGCCGCTCCCGGTCGATCTGCTTCAGGCTGAGCGCGGTCCGCACATCGCAGCCCCAATGGGCCAGCAGGCCCTCCATGGCCTCCAGGATCGCGCGTTCATTGTCGACGCAGAGCACCTTGAGGCTGAGCGTGCCGAAGCCGGCCTCGGCCGGCGGCTCGGGCAGGTCGGGCGCTGCGCGCACCGGGCGTGCCATGGGCAGGAACACCGAGAAGCGCGAACCCCTTCCCTCGACGCTGTCCAGTTCCAGCGTCAGGCCCAGCGCCGAAACCAGGCGCTGCACGATCGACAGGCCCAGGCCCAGCCCCTGGGCCATGCGGGCCCCGCGGTCGAGACGGGAGAATTCGGCAAAGACCAGCTTGTGCTGATCGCGGTTGAAGCCGATGCCGGTATCGATGACGTCGAGCCTCAGCCGTGTGCCGCGCCGGCGCATGCCCACCAGCACCTTGCCGCCCTGGGGCGTGTACTTGATGGCGTTGGACACGAGGTTCTGCACGATGCGGCCCACCAGCGTGCGGTCGGC
>CAMLOA010000046.1 GCA_946481445.1 uncultured Devosia sp.
ATCCAGACGCTCCCGCAGCGCCAGCAGTTCGAGCCGCAAGGCATCGACCCCGTCCAGCGACAAGCCGCTCCCCTGCGCCGCTGCAAGGGGTATGGCAGCGGCCCTGGCCTTGAGCGCCCGTCCCTCCGTGGTCAAGCGGATACGCACCTGCCGCTCGTCGTCCTCGTCGCGGCGCCGTTCGACAAGCCCACGGGCCTCCAGCCGCTTGATCAGCGGGGTGATCGTTCCGGAATCGAGGAACAGCCTCTCCCCCAGGGCCTTGACCGTCAGGTCGTCCCTTTCCCAGAGCACCAGGAAGACTAGGTATTGGGGATAGGTCAGGTCGAGGGCATCGAGCCGCGGCTTGTAGAACCGCGTAAAGGCGTGCCCAGCCGCGTACACGGCAAAGCACAACATCTGGTCGATCGTTGGCATCGAATTTCCAGCCATTCCGCACTCCAAAGTCTCTCCCAAAATCTAGCACACGAAATTCCATTGCACACAATTTAATTGTGCACTATGTATTTGGCGTCAACCAAACCGGGAGCCATCTCAATGAGCATCAAGTCAGCCATCTACACCGCCCATGCGCACACGACCGGTGGCCGCACCGGCACCAGCCGGACCGACGACGGTCGGCTCGCAGTCACCCTGGATACGCCCAAGGCCATGGGCGGTAGCGACGGTCCCGGCACCAATCCGGAACAGCTCTTCGCAGCCGGCTATTCGGCCTGTTTCCTGGGCGCCCTCAAGGCCGTCGCCCGCGCCGAAAAGGTCAAGATCCCAGACGAGACCACCATCGATGCTGCCGTTTCCTTCGGCGAGAACGCCAGGGGTACCGGCTACAACATTGCCGTCGAACTCAAGGCGACCATTCCCGGCCTGGAGCTCGCGCAGGCACAGGATCTGGTCCACAAGGCCCATCAGGTCTGCCCCTATTCCAATGCCACCCGCGGCAATGTCGACGTCGCCCTGACCGTCGTTGATGCGGCGCTCGCAGCCGCCTGACCAATTCGTTAACGATTGCCGTTCATCGGCCCGAAAGGGCGGCGAGGATAGCGTCTCCGGGCATACCGGAGCCCGCCATGCCCGCCGCCCTTGCCATTTCCGGCCTCGAAAAGGCCTTTGATCGTCCCGTGGTCAAGGGCGTCGACCTGACCGTCCCGCCCGGGGAGTTCTATGCCCTGCTCGGGCCCAATGGCGCCGGCAAGACCACCATATTGCGCATGGTGGCCGGGCTGCTCCAGCCCGATGCGGGCGGCATTTCGATCTTCGGCATCGATGCCCGGCGCGATCCGGTCGCGGCCAAGCGCATTGTCGCGTGGGTGTCGGATGAACCCATGGTCTATGACCGGCTGACCCCGTTGGAATACCTCGCATTCGTCGCCGGCCTCTGGCAGGTCGATGCGGCGCTGGCGGAGGCGCGCGCCAATGAGCTGATCGATTGGCTGGGCCTGCGCCCGCATGCCAACGAACTGTGTGGCGGCTTCTCCAAGGGCATGCTGCAGAAGGTCGCGCTGGCCGGTGCCCTGGTGCACGATCCCCGGCTCATCATCCTAGACGAGCCGCTGACCGGTCTGGATGCCGGCTCTGCCCGCCAGGTCAAGGATGTGCTGTTGGACAAGGTGCGGGCCGGCGTCACCGTGATCATGACCACCCACATCCTGGAAGTGGCCGAGCGCATGGCCCAGCGCATCGGCGTCATCTCCCACGGCCGGCTGATCGCCGAGGGAACGCTGGCCGAGTTGCGCGCACGCATCGGACGGGAAACGACACTGGAGGAAATCTTCCTCGATCTGGTCGCCCAGGGCGCGCAGGCCGCATGAGCGCCGCTCCAGCCAGCCTCGCCTGGTTCGCGCGCCACGAGCTGAACCTGGCCTGGCGCGAGTGGGTGGCCATGATGACCGGCGGGCGGCGCGCCCGCGGCATCGGCATCGGCCTGTTCCTCGCCGTGGTCTATGCCCTCCTCCACCTTCTGGCGTTTGGGCTTGTCCTCCCCTGGCTTCGTGCCGGGATCACCTTGGACAAGCCGACTCTCGTGCTGCTGACGGGCAGCGGCCTTCTGTTCTGGACGGTGATGCTGTCGCAGGCACTCGAGGCCGTGACCCGGGTCTACTATGCCCGCTCGGACCTCGATCTCGTCCTCTCCTCCCCCGCCTCCTCGCGCCGGCTCTTCGCTGTGCGCACCGGTGCTGTCGCCCTTTCCACGGTGGCGCTTGCCGGCCTGCTTGCCAGCCCGCTGATCAACATGCTTGCTATCCTTGATGGCGCCCACTGGCTCCTTGGCTACGTTTTTGTTGCGGCCCTTGGCGCTCTGGCAACGGCCCTGGCCATGGGCATCACCATTGCCCTGTTTCGCCTGGTCGGCCCGCGCCAGACCCGCCTGGTCGCCCAGATCGTCGCAGCCATCGTGGGCGCCGGCTTCGTCATCGGCATCCAGGCTGCGGCTATCCTCTATTATGGGAGCATGTCGCGCTTCGCCCTGTTCCAGTCGGATGCGCTGATCGCGGTGGCGCCCGGCACCGACAGCGTCATCTGGCTGCCGGCCCGGGCCTTGGCCGGTGATGGAGTTGCTTTGCTGGTTCTGGCCACAGCCGGCTTCTCGGCGCTGGCGCTGACCATCTGGTTCACCTCGTCCAGCTATGGGCAACTCGCCATCGCGGCCGGCGGACTCAGTCACGTCCGCAGCCAGCGTGGCTCTGGGGCGCGGCCGTTTCGCACCGGGTCGCAGCGCCATGCCCTGCGCCTCAAGGAGTGGCGCCTGCTCCAGCGCGATCCCTGGCTGCTGTCCCAGACGCTGATGCAGATCCTCTACCTCATTCCCCCGGCCCTGCTGCTGTGGATGAACTTTGGCAGCCAAAGCAGTGCCTTTGTCGTCGTCGTTCCCGTCCTGGTGATGGCGGCAGGACAACTGGCCGGCGGGTTGGCCTGGCTCGCCATTTCCGGTGAGGATGCGCACGATCTCGTGGTGACGGCGCCCGTGCATCCGCGAACGATCCTGCAGGCCAAGGTGGAGGCCGTCCTGGCGGTGATCGGCGGCGTGATGGCACCCATCCTTCTGCTGCTGGCCTTTGCCGCACCCGCCATGGCGGCGATCACCGCCGCATGCGTGGCCCTGTCCGCCGGCTCCGCCACGGCCATCCAGCTCTGGTTCCGCGTCCCGACAAAGCGTTCGATGTTTCGCCGCCGCCAGGTGGCTTCGCGCGCCGCAACGCTCAGCGAGGCCTTCGCCTCCATAATGTGGGCGGGAACCGGTGCCCTGCTGGCCGGTGGCTCCTGGCCTCTGGCCATCGGCCCCGCCCTTGTTGCCATCCTGGTTCTCGTGCTCGCCCGCACCATCAGGCCACGTCGGTAGATGTCCGCCATGAACCACCTGACCTTCCGCGACGCCACGCCCGCCGACATAACCACAATACTGCGCCTGAGCCACGGAGGTGACGCGCGCGGCGCCGAGACGCCCCCGTTCGACGACTCGGCGCCGGCCGATCCTCGCGTCCGCGCAGCCTTCGACGCCATTTCGGGTGATCCAAGGCATCGCCTGATCGTGGCCGAACAGGACGGAGAGATCGTGGGAACTTTGCAGATCTCGTTCATCCCGGGCCTGACCCATATGGGCGCCTGGCGGGGCATGCTGGAAAACGTCCACATCCGCGCCGACCAGCGCGGCACCGGCCTCGGGACGCTGATGGTGCAATGGGCCATCGCGCGTTGCCGGGAGGCCGGGTGCGGCCTGGTGCAACTCACATCCCAGAAGGTGCGCAAGGATGCGCACCGCTTCTATGAAAGGCTGGGCTTCGCCAACACCCACGAAGGCTTCAAGCTGAAACTCTGACCTACCAGAGGCTGTTGTTCGTGGCCGGATCGCTGCCCGTCTTGCCGTTGCGCCTGTCCAGGGCGTTGAGCGACGCCATGTCACCCTCGGACAGTTCGAAATCGAACACGTCGAGATTGGCCCTGATGCGGTCGGCGTGGACCGATTTGGGGATGACGATCAACCCTTGCTGCAGGTGCCATCGCAAGACGGCCTGCGCCGGTGATTTGCCGTGCCTGGCGGCGATTCCGGTTATCGCCGGATCGTCCAGCAGGCCCTTGCCGCTGCCCAGTGGGCTGTAGCTCTCGATGGCGATGTTGTGGCGCCTGTGGAATTCCCGCACGTCGCGCTGCTGGTAGTAGGGATGAAGCTCGATCTGGTTGACCGCCGGTGTAACGCCGCTGTCCGCGACGATGCGTTCGATATGGTCATTGAGGAAGTTGGACACGCCGATCGAGCGGATGCGGCCATCGCGCTGCAACTGGACGAAGGCGCGCCAGGTGTCCGAGTAGCGGTCATGGGCCGGCACCGGCCAGTGGATCAGGAAAAGATTGAGATAGTCCAGCCCCAGCCGGTCGAGCGTGCCCATGAAGGACTTGAGCGTCGCGTCATAGCCCTGGTCCCTGGTGCGGAGCTTGGAGGTTACGAACAGGTCCTCGCGCGGCAGTCCGCATTCGGCAATGGCCTTGCCCACGCCGGGCTCGTTGTCATAGCCCTGTGCGGTGTCTATCGAGCGGTATCCGGCCTCGATAGCGGTGAGCACCGCCTCCGTGACCTCGTCGTTTCCAACCTGCCAGACACCGAATCCCAGCTGCGGGATGTGATGGCCGTCATTAAGCCTGATGCTTGGAATATCGATCATGTCAGCGCCGCGATCCCGAGCATGGCCAGGGCCAGTATGATGACGATACCGACCAGCATGATACCGAAGATGACCTTGGCGAAGAAGGCCGCGCCGGCGGCAATGCCGGTAAAGCCGAGGGCGCCGGCCACCAAGGCGATGACAATGAGTAAGAGCAGCAGCTTGAGCATGTTGGCTCCGTGGCGGTGAAGCATTGATGCAGGGCAAACGCGGCGGCGGCCCGTGACGTTCCCACTTGCCAGCCGGGATCGACGGTCTCAGGGTGGTTGGAGGAGACTGCCATGGCAGATACTGGGACAAAGCCTCGCGCCAAGACCGTGCCAAAGACCGCCAGGCCACCGTTGCACAAGGTGATCCTGCTCAATGACGACTACACTCCGCGCGAATTCGTCGTGCGCCTGCTCAAGGCAGAATTCCGTGTGCCCGAGGCGCAGGCGCAGGTGATCATGCTTACCGCCCACACCAAGGGTGCTTGCGTGGTGGCCGTGTTCACCAGGGAAGTGGCCGAGGAAAAGGCCAAGCGGGCGACCGATTTCGCGCGCGAGGCCGGCTACCCGCTGCTGTTCACCACCGAGCCGGAAGACTAGGCCTTGGCATAGCGCAGCTTGGCGCGTTCCTTGGCGCGGGCGACGAACGCCTCCCGGTCGCGCGGCGGGGCGTTGGTCTCGAGCGTCCTCAGCAGCTTGCGCACGACCTTTTCCACATCCTCCACCGCCTCGTGGAAGGCCGCCTCGTTGGCCTTGGATGGCGCGTTGTAGCCGGAGATCTTGCGGACGAATTGCAGCGCGGCCTCGTGCATTTCGTTGCGCGAGGCCGGGGGCTCGAAATTGAACAGCGGCTTGATGTTGCGGCACATGGACGTCTCCTCGCTGCCCTGGATACAAAGTCTCTGCGGCCAAAACGGGGAAGCCTCAGAATATCGCCGGTTCCCCCGGATTGGGCCCGAACTGGGCGCGCAGGAAGTCGAAATCGCAGCCCTCATTGGCCTGCTGTATGTGCTGTGAATACATCCAGCCATAGCCCCGCTCATAGTGCGGCCTGGGCGCAGTCCATGCGGCGCGCCGGGCGGCCAGCTCCGCTTCCGTAACCTCCATGTCGAGGCGCCGGGCGGCCACGTCCAGCGTGATCCGGTCACCGGTCCGCACCAGCGCCAGCGGTCCGCCGATGAAGGATTCAGGCGCCACATGCAGGATGCATGCGCCATAGCTGGTGCCGCTCATGCGCGCGTCGGAAATCCGCACCATGTCGCGCACGCCCTGCTTCACCAGCTTTTTAGGGATGGGCAGCATGCCCCATTCCGGCATGCCCGGCCCGCCCAGCGGACCGGCATTGCGCAGGATGAGGACGGTGTCGGCGGTGACGTCGAGATCGTCGCGGTCGATGACGGACTTCATCTCTGGATAGGAGTCGAACACCAGCGCCGGCCCGCTATGGCGCAGGAAACGCGGTTCGCAGGCGCTGGGCTTGATCACGCAGCCATCGGGGGCCAGGTTGCCCCGCAACACTGCCAGCGCGCCTTCTGCATAGACCGGGTTGTCCAGCGGCCGGATCACGTCGTCGTTGTAAACGCGAGCCCCTTCAAGGGTTTCGCCCAATGTCCTCCCAGAAAGAGTCAAGCAGTCAAGATTGAGGTGGCCGGTCAGCCGGCTCATCAGGCCGCGCAGGCCACCGGCAAAGTAGAAATCCTCCATCAGGTAGGTGTCGCCCGAGGGCCGGATATTGGCGAGGACCGGTACCTTGCGGCTGGCCGCGTCAAAATCGTCCAGGCCGATATCCTGCCCGGCCCGGCGCGCCTGGGCGATGAGATGGATGATGGCATTGGTCGAACAACCCATCGCCATGGCCACCGCAATGGCATTCTCATAGGCGGGCCGCGTCTGGATGCGGGCCGGCGTCAGGTCTTCCCAGACCATGTCGACGATGCGCCGCCCGGCTTCGGCGCACATCCGGATATGCGCTGCATCGGTGGCCGGGATGGACGAGGCGCCTGGCAGGGTCATGCCGATGGCCTCGGCCATCGCCGTCATGGTCGAAGCCGTGCCCAGCGTCATGCAGTGGCCGGCGCTGCGGGCTATGCCGGCTTCCATTTCGTGCCAGTCGGCCTGGGAAATGTTGCCTGCGCGGCGCTCGTCCCAGAATTTCCAGGCATCGGAGCCCGATCCCAGCGTCTTGCCGTGCCAGTTGCCCCGCAGCATGGGTCCGGCCGGCACGAACACGGCGGGCAGGCCCGCGCTGGTCGCGCCCAGCAGCAGGGCCGGCGTGGACTTGTCGCAGCCTCCCATCAGCACGACCCCATCCACCGGATGGGAGCGGATGAGCTCCTCGGTCTCCATGGCCAGCATATTGCGATAGAGCATGGAGGTGGGCTTGAGGAAAGTCTCGCTGACCGAATGAGCCGGCAGCTCGATGGGAAAGCCGCCCGCCTGCAGCACCCCGCGCTTGATGTCGGCGACCCGCGTCTTGAAATGCCCGTGGCATGGATTGGCATCGGACCAGGTATTGAGGATGGCGATGACCGGCTTGCCCACCCAGTCCTCGGGGTCGTACCCCATCTGCATCAGGCGCGACCGATGGCCAAAGCCACGCAGGTCGTCCGGGGCAAACCAGCGGGCGCTGCGCAGGTCCTGTGGCGTCTTGATATGGGGCAGCGGGCTCATGGCACGACCGGTAGCTGGAACGGATCATCCATCAGTAGGCCATCGCAATCTTCCATACAAGATCAGGCAGGTCCGCGGAGCGTGTGCTCAACCCCGGTCTGGCTGTGGATGCGCGGCATGACCGGGCGGATCTCGACGAAGCCCTGATGTGCGGTGGGATTGCCTTCGACCAGCCGGATCGCCTCCGCCATGTCGCGCGCCTCGATCATGAAGAAGCCGGCAATGGCCTCCTTGGTCTCGGCGAAGGGGCCATCCACCGTGGTCGTGCGGCCGTTGCGCACGCTGACCGTCACCGAGGCTTCCGGCCCTTGCAGCGGTGTGGCGACGATGAGGTGTCCGCGCGCCTTGAGGTCCTGGTCGGCCTCGATCGACTCATCGACCAGCCTGGCGAACTCGGTTTCCGACATCGCCTCCAGCGTGCCTTCGCGAAAATAGACCAGACAGACATACTGCATCGTCAATGCTCCTTCGCTTCTTATCGACCGGGCACGGTGGTGATCGACACCCGGCGGCAATTTTTCCTGCAGGCGTGTCGAATCTGACCGTCACGGCTCGACCAATTGTCAGCAAACACCAATGAGGGGACGTTTCCAATGATGCTCGACGGCAAGATTGTGGTTGTCTATGGCGCCTATGGCAGGATCGGCAGCGTGGTCGCCTCCACCTTCGCGCGCGAGGGCGCCAAGGTTCACCTGACGGGCCGCAGCCAGGACCGCCTGGCGGTCGTGGCCAGGGCCATTCGCGCCGAAGGCGGCGCGGCCGAAACCGCCGTGGTCGATGCCCTCGACAAGACCTCGGTGGATTCCCATCTCGACCGGATCATCGCCACTGACGGCCGCATCGACGCCACGTTCAACGCCATTTCCATCCGCGGCGATCTGCAGGGGACGCCATTGGTCGAAATGACGCTGGAAGACTTCGCCACCCCGGTCAATGTGGGCATTGCCACGCATTTCCTCACCGCGACCGGCGCTGCGCGCCATATGATCAAATCTGGCAAGGGCGTGATCGTCACGCTGTCGACCTCGGCGTCCTCGCTGTCCGGCCGCGACCAGGCCCATCACTCGACGGGAGGTTTCGGCGTGGCCTGCTCGGCCATCGAGTCGTTGACGCGGACCCTTGCCGGGCAGTTGGGACGGTATGGCATCCGTGTTATCTGTCTCAGACCCGACGCGCTTCCCGAAACCTGGGGCAATCTTTTCGAGGGCGAGCCCGATTCCCCGCTGACCTACATGCGTGCCAGCACAGTGCTTGGCCGCATGCCAACCATCCAGCAGGTGGCAGACGCCGCCACTTTTGCCGTGTCGGACCGCTCAGGCGCGATGACAGGTACGGTGATCAACCTCACCTGCGGTTCGGTACTGACCTGAGCAGGGACGAACTCGTGTTTGACATCGCCTGTCGCGGAAGGAGGCGGGCTAGCGCCGTATTCCTCGACAATTTTAGGCAAATGCTAACCATGCCGGAAGGCCAGGTCTGCCATGCCGCAACGGATATCCGCCCTTCTCGCTTGTAGTGGCGAAAATGGAAGGAAGCGCGATGACCCGCACGGCAAAGATCATGGTGGTCGAGGATGATATCCTCATCCTGGTGGAGCTGGTGGATATGCTGGCCGAATGCGGGCTCCGGCCCCTTCCCTGCTCCAGCGCGGATTCCGCGATGGCGCTGTGCGACACTATCGACGGCCTCGTCACCGATATCGACATGCCCGGCACCCGGTCCGGACTGGACCTCGCCTGGCACGTCCACCGCACCCGGCCCGGCCTGCCCATCGTGGTCGTCTCTGGCGGGCGGCGACCGCTGGCGGTGGAACTGCCGCCCGGCGCCATTTTCCTGCCCAAGCC
>CAMLOA010000047.1 GCA_946481445.1 uncultured Devosia sp.
CGCCGTCGTCGGCTCGGGCATCATGGCCGAAACGCTGACGCAGGACATTGCCCTGGCCCTGTTGTGCAACACCATCGCCACGGGGGCGGTGCTTGTCGTCCTGATCAGCATGCTGGGGCCGGTTTCGGGCGCCCATTTCAATCCGGCGGTGTCGCTCGTCTTTGCGCTGCGCGGCGAGATGGACGCGCGTCACCTGCTGGCTTATGTGACCGCGCAGATCGGCGGGGCCGTGGCCGGCGCGCTGCTGGCCCATGCCATGTTCGACCAGGGGCTGTGGCAGGCCTCCGCGCATGTGCGCACCGGCGGTGCACAATGGCTGTCCGAAGGGGTGGCAACCTTCGGCCTCGTCGCGGTGATCTTGGCGGGAATCCGGCACCGGCCCGAGGGCGTTCCCTGGCTGGTGGGTCTCTACATTACCGCCGCCTACTGGTTCACCGCCTCGACCTCGTTTGCCAACCCGGCAGTCACCATCGGCCGCACCCTGACGGACACGTTTTCGGGCATACGGCCGCTCGATGCGCCGCTGTTCATTCTTGCCCAGCTGGGTGGTGCCGTCCTGGCCCTGGCCCTGATGGGCTGGCTGCTCACCCCCAAACCATCAGGCGCATCATGACCGTCACCATCTACCACAATCCCGAATGCGGCACGTCGCGCAATACGCTGGCCATGATCCGGCAGAGCGGCGTCGAACCCGAGGTGATCGAATATCTCGTCACCCCGCCCAGCCGCGACCGCCTGGCCTGGCTGATCGGCCAGGCAGGTCTGACGGTGCGCGCGGCCATCCGCGAGAAGGGCACGCCCTATGCCGATCTGGGGCTTGATGATGTGGCGCTGGGCGATGAGGCTCTGCTGGACGCCATGCTCGCCCACCCCATCCTCATCAACCGGCCCTTCGTGGTGACGCCCCGGGGCGTGCGGCTCTGCCGCCCGTCCGAGGCGGTGCTCGACATCCTCGAGAACCCCGATATCGGCCCCTTCACCAAGGAAGACGGCGAAGTCGTGATCGATGCAGAGGGGCGGCGGCTCCTCTAGCCTGCCCCGCCTGCACGACCGGCGGTTTTGCCGCAGGCGCCCCGCCCAATCGAGCCATCGGATAAACGCCATGTTAAGGCTAACGCATGGAGAATGAGCGCGTGACATCCCCGTCCGCGCGAGTAATGCGTCCATGCGTCTTCTGATCGGTATCCTTGTCGTGTTCGCCAGCGTGTTCGGGGGCTACATGGCTCTGGGCGGGCATATCGAAGTGCTCTGGCAGCCCTGGGAATTCGTCATCATCCTGGGCGCGGCAATCGGTGCCTTCATCATCGGCAATACCGGGCCGATCATCAAGGGCACGATGGGCACGTTCGGGACCATGTTCAAGGGTCCCCAATACAACAAGGCCGCCTATCTCGAACTGCTGGCCATGCAGTTCTCGCTCTACAAGCTCGTGCAGTCCAAGGGCATCCTGGCGCTGGAACAGCATATCGAAAACCCGCACGAATCCACGCTGTTCAACCGGTTCCCGACCTTTGCCAAGAACCACCATGCGGTTGAGTTCGTGTGCGACTATCTGCGCATGGTCACGCTCGGGTCCAACAATGTCCACGAGATGGAAGCCCTCATGGACGAGGAACTGGAGACCCATCACCAGGAACAGCACCGGCTGATCAACGCCGTGCAGGCGCTGGCCGACGGCACGCCGGCACTGGGCATCGTGGCCGCCGTGCTGGGCGTGATCAAGACCATGGGCGCCATTTCCGAGCCGCCCGAAGTGCTGGGCCACATGATCGGCGGCGCCCTGGTGGGTACCTTCTTCGGCGTGTTCGTCGCCTATGGCTTCTTCGCCCCAATGGCCCAGTCGCTGCGCAACATCTACGAGGCCGAGAATAAGTATTTCCTCTCGCTCAAGGTTGGCCTTCTGGCCCATATTTCCGGCCAGGTGCCGGTCATGGCCATCGAGTTCGCCCGCAAGGCGCTGATGAGCGAGGATCGTCCCACCTTTGCGGAAGTGGACGCCGCCACCGCCAACCTGCCCGCCGCCAGCTGATACGACCTGAAGGGGAGCGGCAGACATGGCCGGCTTCGACGAGCAGCCCATCATCATCAAGAAGGTCAAGAAGGCCGCCCATGGCCACCATGGCGGCGCCTGGAAGATCGCCTATGCCGACTTCGTGACCGCCATGATGGCCTTCTTCCTGTTGCTCTGGCTCATCAGCATGACCACGCCCGAGCAGAAGGAAGGCCTGGCACAGTATTTCGCCCCCGGTAGCATCAGCCCGACCACCAGCGGCGCCGGCGGGCTGATGGGCAGCACCGCACTGGGGCAGGAAGGCGCCATGATGGCCGGGTCCCAGCCGGGGCAGGAGAACGAAGCCGTGCCGCCGCGCGGCGAGGAATTCGGCACCGCCGAGGGCGGCAAGGCCGATGACACGGGGGTGAGCGGGGGCACGTTCGAAGCCGCCATGACCTCCCAGTTCGACCTGCAGTCCAGCCAGGACCAGGAATTTCACAGCGCGGCCGCCAGCATCCGGCAGGCCTGGCAGGCCCTGCCCGACATCACCAACATTGCCGATAACCTGATCGTGGAGGAGACCGAGGAAGGCCTCAACATCCGCATCATCGATCAGGAGGGCCGCCCCATGTTCCCCGAGGGCTCCAAGTATCCGCTCGAGCCGACGCGCGCGGCGATCGCGGCCATCGCCCCCGTGCTGCAGCGCCTGTCACAGCCCATCCGCATTTCGGGCCACACCGCGGCAGGCGGAACCTATGCCAATCCGCGCTACGGCCCATGGGAGCTCTCGAGCGACCGGGCCAATGTCGTCCGCGGCATACTGGGCGAATTCGGGCTGGCCGACGACCGCATCAGCGCCGTGCTGGGGCGCTCGACTGCCGATCCGTTCTTCCTCAACGACCCCTATATGGCGGCCAACGAGCGGATCGAAATCACCGTGCTGCGCGAGGCTTCGCCCGTGCCGGCCGGGCTGACGCCGTGAGAGCTCAATAATCATACAATTAACTTGTATGGCAGTGTGGGACATGGCTATCCTCGCGTGACGCGAGGAGAATCCACCATGAGCCGCTATGCCCCTGTCCCCTTCCCTGACGTGAAACTGGAAGGCAGGTTCTGGCATGAGCGGCTGGAGACGGTGCTGACCCGCACCATTCCCAGCCAGCATCGCAAGCTGGCCGAATATACGATCCTCGATTCGATCAAGCTCCCCCAGCCGCCACCGCCGCTGCGCTTTCCCCGGCATCCCAATGGCTTCACCGTACAGGTGTTCTGGGACAGTGACGTGGGTAAGTGGATCGAGGCGGCCAGCTATGCTCTGGCTCATCGCCGTGACACTGATATCGAGGCCAGGATCGAGGCGATCGTCGATGACTTCGAGAAGGCACAGGCGCCCGATGGCTACCTCAACTGCTGGTATCTGGGGCGGGAGCCCGACAAGCGCTGGACCAACCTGCGCGACAACCACGAGATGTACAATGCCGGCCACCTGCTCGAAGGAGCGATCGCCTATTTCAGGGTGACGGGCCGACGGCGGTGGCTCGACATCATGGAGCGGTATCTCGACCACATCTATTCGGTGTTCGGCACCGGCCCGGGTCAGAAGCGCGGCTATGACGGGCACGAGGAAATCGAACTGGCGCTGATGAAGCTCTACGCCCTCACCGGCGAGAAGAAGCACCTGGATTTTGCCACCTATCTCATCAACGAGCGCGGGCAATCCAATCCGCATTATTTCGACATCGAGAGGGAAGCCCGCGAAGGCCGGGAGGCGAGCCAGCGCTACGTCTACAGCAATTACGAATACAGCCAGAGCCACAAGCCGGTGCGCGAACAGGACAAGGTGGTCGGCCATGCCGTGCGCGCCATGTATCTGTATACGGCCATGGCGGACCTGGCCAAGGAACTGGACGATGCCGGGCTCAAGCGCGCCTGCGAGGTCCTTTGGGACGACGTGATGGAGACCAAGATGTATGTGACCGCGGGCCTGGGCCCGTCGGCACACAATGAGGGCTTCACGCACGACTTCGACCTTCCCAACCAGACCGCCTATGCAGAAACCTGCGCCTCGGTGGCGCTGATCTTCTGGGCCCAGCGCATGCTGCACCTCGATCTCGACGGCAAGTATGGCGACATCCTTGAGCTGGCCATGTTCAATGGCGCCCTGTCCGGCCTGTCGCGGGATGGGGAGCACTATTTCTATGCCAATCCGCTCGAGAGCGATGGCACGCCCACGCGGTGGGACTGGCACACCTGCCCCTGCTGCACGATGAATGTGAGCCGCCTGGTGGCTTCGGTTGGCGGGTACTTCCTGTCCGTGGCCAAGGACGGCGTTGCCTTCCATCTCTATGGCGGCATTTCCAGCGACGTCGTCATCGGGGGGACCAGGGTCTCGCTGCGCGAGGTCTCCACCTATCCCTGGTCGGGTGACATCGCCATCCATGTCGATCCGGAGCAGCCGGCGGCCTTCGACGTCAAGCTGCGCATTCCCGGCTGGTGCCAGGATGCGCGGGTTTCGGTCAACGGCGATGTGGTGGACATGGGCGCGGTCGGCAATGGCTACCTCACGATCCGCCGGACATGGCGCAAGGGCGACGTCGTCACGATGGACCTGCCCATGCCTCCCGTGCGGCTCTATGCGCATCCCGGCGTGATCATGGATGCCGGCCGCGTCGCCTTGAAGCGCGGGCCGCTCGTCTACTGCCTCGAGGAGGCCGACAATCCGGGAGGCCGCGTACAGCGGCTCAAGTTGCCGCGCGCAGCCGAACTGCGGGCTGAAACGCGTGCCGATCTCTTCGATGGCATCGTCACCCTCAAGGCCGACGCTCTGGCTATCCGCGAAAGCGATTGGCAGACCCTCTACCGCTCCACGCCACCCGTTGACGAAAAGGCGACGCTCACCGCCCTGCCCTATTATTTGTGGGCCAACCGGGGCCAGGGCTCGATGATTGTCTGGGTGCCAGAAGTGCAGTAGCCGGAGCCACCGGCCAAACGAAAGCCGACGCCCTGGATAGGACGTCGGCCAACAGTATCATTTGGTGCTGAAATGAGGCTGTCTGGTTAGATCCAGTACGGCGCAACACCGTAATAGTCATAGACCCGGCGACCGTTCTCGGCCGTCCAGTAGTCGTCGCTGTCATCGTATTTCGGTGCGCCTTCCAACTGCTCCTTGGTCACGTCGACACGATAGCCGCCGAGGCTTTCGTCATAGTTCAGCTTGGACCAGGGCAGCGGATAGTGATCGTGGCCGATGCCAAGGAAGCCGCCGCAGCTGAGCACGGCATAGGAGACCTTGCCGCTGCGCTTCTCGACCAGAATGCGCTCGATCGAGCCGATATGCTCGCCGCGCGGGTCATAGACCTTGGTCCCTTCCACCTTGTCGGAGGCGATCAGATCGTGGGTTTCCTTGACGTCGGCGTCGCGATTGCGAATGTCGTCATAAGCCATCTTCGAGCTCCTCTTTGTTGCGTGTGACAGGTCAACGTGAGGTGCGCGCGCGGAGTTCCGCCCCCGGCCGATCACAACATGATGCAAGTCTCCAGAGGCTTACGCGGCCCGGCGCCGGGCCTGCGCCGGCGCGATCCGGAAGACCGAAACCACACGGTCGAGCTCGACCGCCTGGGCTTCCGTCTGCTCGATGGCGGCGTTGGTCTCTTCCACCAGGGCCGCATTGTGCTGGGTCATCTCGTCCATCTGCCGCACGGCCGTGCTCACTTCGGCAATGGCGGTTGACTGGCCGGCGCTGGCCTGGGCGATTTCCTCGATGAGGGCGCGATTCTCCTGCACGGAGGCGAGAATGGCCGACAGCTTGCCAGCGGCCGTTTCGACCAGGCGCGAGCCCCCGGCAACTTCCTGGCCGCTCTGCTCGATGAGGTGCTTGACCTCGGCGGAAGCCTGCGCCGCCGATTGCGCCAGCCGCCGGACTTCCACGGCAACCACGGCAAAGCCCTTGCCCGCCTCGCCCGCACGGGCCGCTTCGACCGAGGCGTTCAGCGCAAGCAGGTTGGTCTGGAAGGCTATGTCGTCGATCATGCCGATAATGTTGGAGATCTTGCCCGAGGCCGCCGTGATGCGTTCCATGGCATGGGTCGCTTCGTTCATGACATCGCGGCCGTCCTCAGCCAGCGCCGCGGCGGCGTGGGTGCGCTCGGCGCCCAGGCTGGCCTTGCGCGCCGTCTCGCCCACCGTGCCGGCCAACTGCTCCATGGCGGCAGAGGTTTCCTCGATGGTTGCGGCCTGTCGCGTCGTCCGCTCAGAGAGATCGTTGGCGCCTGCAAGGATTTCTCCCGTGGCGGTGCGCAGCGCCGATGCCGTGCCATGCAGCTGGCCGACGATATCGGTGAGCTTGTCGCCGACCAGGTTGATATCGTCCCGCAAGGCCCCGAACACCCCGTGATAGTGGCCGGTCACCCGCTGGGTCAGATCCGTGCGCGCCAGGGCAGACAGCACGCCGCCCGCCTCGCCAAGCGCCTCGTTCACCGTGTTCAGCATGGCATTGAAATTGGTCGCGATGCGATCGATGTCGGCATCGGCAAACGCCTGATCGATGCGGCGCGAGAAGTCGCCCTCGGCCGTCGCCTCGATCACCCCGTCGAAGGCAAACTGGAAGGCCTGCATGACATCGGCGCGCCTCTGTGCTTCACGAATCCGCGCCGCCTCCTCCTCGCCCAGCGCGGCAACCCGGATACCGTTTTCCTTGAACACCTGCACGGCCGCAGCCATTTCCCCAATCTCGTCATGCCGGTGGGCAAACGGGATTTCAGTGGCCAGGTTGCCGTCCGACAGCGCGGTCATGCTGGCGGTGATCTGCTGCAGCGGCCTGGTCACGCGCACGATCGCCACCCACAGGGCCGTCAGCGCAAGCAGAGCCCCCAGCACCAGCAGGATCGCGGCGCTGGCCAGCGCCCATTGCGCACCCCAGGTTGCCGACGTGGTCACCGCATTGGCGGCGCCTACCGATGCGCTGGCCAGCGCCAGGATGGTGTCAATGCCGGCGGTCGACTGGGCTACCCATTCGCCGGCGGCCAACGGGTAGGCCTGGCCGGACGTGCCTGCCGCATAGACGGCCTTGCGCGTCTGCTCGAAGGTATCGAAGAAGCTGGCGCGGACAATGTCGGCCGCCGCGGCGAGTTCGGGACTACCCGAACTGCGGGCGATGTAGGATTCGACATTGAACCAGGCCTGCTCCACGCGTCCGCGATACGTGCTGAGCGTCTGCAGCAGATCGGTACCGATCGGCACGCCCTTGGCGATGGTCGCGCCGATCAGGGCGCGCTCGCGCCCGGCAAATTCGCTCATGATCCACATTTCGGCGCGGACCGTCTCGAGCATGGCTATGCGTGCCGCCGTCGAGTCGGCCTCGTACCGCGCGGCCTCGCGCAGGCGTTGCGAGGTCATCACCAGATCGGTCATGGTCGGAACCCAGGCATCGAGCAGCGCCTGCGGGCGCTCGGCCAAGGGCTTGGTCAGGGCGGAGTCAGCCTGACTGCGCAGTTCCGCCACCTTGGCGGCCCGATCAGCCACCTGCGCCAGCAGTTCGGCCTTGCGTGAAAAGTCAGGCCCCGCCTCGATACGCGCCAGCGCGTCAGCGAAGGCGGCATCGGCCGCCTCGCGCCGTTCCGAAATGGCCGCTTTTGCCTCCGCGCTGGCGGGGTCGGCTCCCCCCCAGGCCGTATTGGTCAGCCCCCCCACCCGCGCCCCGGCACCCGCGCGCACCAGCAGCCGGTCTGACGTCGCGGTCGATCGCGCCGTGGCCTCCGCCTCCCCGTAGCGCGAGAGCGCCGACGCACCGTCCCGCGCCGCCAGGGCAAGCAGGGCGACGGACATTACGCAAACGATTGCGACCAGAGTGGCGCGTATAGTCATGCGGAAGGGTGTCATGATCAATTCTTGAGCAGAGTCACGGGTGCACAAGACTTATGCGCAAGTGGTTAAGGCCCTGTTTCAGAAGTTAAATTCCTTTTCAGGACATAATGGCGCGTCCGACCCCCGGAACCGGGCAGTGGTCTCCCGCATTGCCCCTGTAACGATATCGCAAGTCTCAGGAGACTGCTGATGGTTTTCGACAACCTTAAAGACCGGGCCGGCGGCGGCGCTGTCAGTCCGATGTCCATCGCCCACAACAGCCTTTTCACGGCGCGCGAGAAAATTGATCTGCTGAACCAGCTCAAGGCGGATGCCACCGTCGCCGGGCAGGAAGGCAAGGATCTGGGCTTCGAGCCCGAGGAGATCGACGCGGCGATCGCGGAAGTGCGCCAGGGTGTCCAGGACGGCATCGGCGCCGATACTGTGATCAAGGGGGATTTCTGATGGCCACCGCACCCAAAGGCCCCACCCCCACGGTTGCCAATGTAGACAGCCTGATCGACGAAAACGGCTCGCGCGTCGACGTTCCGGACAATTCCCCGATCAAGGTGGCGAACGAACATGAAGCGACGGTCGGCGCAACCGGCCCGACCAATTGGTGGCTTTATGGCATCGGCGCCCTCGCCATCGTGGTGGCGCTCTTGTTCCTGCTGCAGATGTTCAACGGCGCGCCCGCGACCGATGTCCAGCCGGGCACGCCGTCCGCGGAAAGCGTGGTGGCACCGGCAGACGGAGCCGATGTTCCCGTGCAGGATCCGGCGACCCCGTCCAATTGACCAATGAAAAAGGGCGCCATCACCGATGGCGCCCTTGACCTGCTTGTCCGAGCGATCAGCCGTTGATCGGAGCGATCTGGATTTCCACGCGGCGGTTCTGCGCGCGGCCGGATTCGGTCGCGTTCGAGGCGATGGGGCTGCGCTCACCCTTGCCTTCGATATAGAAGCGGCGCTGGTCGATACCCTGATTGGCGATGATGGTGGCCACCGATACGGCGCGGCGCTGGCTCAGGGACAGGTTGTAGGCATCATCGCCCTGGCTATCGGTGTGGCCGTAGACGTCCACGATGGTCTTGTCGAACTTCTTGAGCACCAGCGCGACCGAAACCAGGGTCTGGTTGAAGGCCGGGTTCACGCTCGCCGAATCGGTGGCAAAGGTGATGTTGGAGGGCATGTTGAGCACGATGTACTGGCCCACGCGCGTCACCGACACGCCCGTGCCCTGCAGCTGCGCCCGC
>CAMLOA010000048.1 GCA_946481445.1 uncultured Devosia sp.
GTAGACCGGCTTGCCTTCGGCATCCACGATGTAGACCCGGTTGTGCCCATAATAGTCGAAGGCCGAAGCCCCGACATTCTCATGGAGCCAATCGGTGTCGCGCAAGGCCACGGCCTGCAAGGCGTCATCCCATACGGCAAGGTCGGCCTGACCGGACGGGACCTCGGCCACGCGCTCCTCGAGGGCGCGCTCGAAGAGTGCTGCCTGCCGCGCGATCGCATGGCTGTCGGTCCGCCCGATCGACCAGGCCACGAAACCTGCTACGGTCATGACGGTGACCACCACCGCCAGGATCACAGGCAGCATGATCTTGATGGAAAACTGCCAGTTGGAACTGTTCGACGCTGACGACATGAGAAGTCCCCCGACTTGTGCGCC
The DNA here is from genome assembly GCA_946481445.1 of uncultured Devosia sp. Next base: position 379 of record CAMLOA010000048.1, read on the forward strand.
AACTGTGGCGGCGGGGCGTTAGCGCCGGGTGAATCGCGGGCGCAAGTGGGCGTCGCGGTTAACAAGCATTTGCTTCACGCGGCACGCGTGCGACGGCGCCGGTCCGGTGCATTGGCCCGGTCGGCGAAGATTTCGCTGATCTTTTCCGGCTTCACGCCGCCGGAGAACAGGAAGCCCTGCAGCGTGTTGCAACCCAGTTCGCCCAGGATCCTGGCCTGGTCCTCTGTCTCGACGCCCTCCGCCGTCACCTCGATGTCCATCGCGTGGGCAAGCGTGACAATGGCGCGGGTTATGGCGACCGAGACATGCCCGTCGGCCAGCTGGCTCACGAAGGAACGGTCGATCTTGATCCGGTCGACCGGGTAGCGCTTGAGGTAGCTCAGCGAGGAATAGCCCGTGCCGAAATCGTCCAGGGCGATATGGATGCCAGCGGCGCGGAAGGTGCGCAGGTTCTGCGCGGATACGTGCTCGTCGTCCAGCAGGATGGATTCGGTGATCTCCAGCTCAAGATCGAGCGGCCGCATGCCCGTCTGGTGCAGGATGTCGAAGACCTGGCTGGAAAACTGCGGATTGCGCAGCTGGGTCGGGCTGATATTGACCGCCATTGTCCTGCCGGGCGCGCTGGCCCCCATTTCGCAGGCGCGGCGCAGGACGAACTCGCCCAGGGCTTCGATGAGGCCGGTATTCTCGGCAACCGGGATGAATCGGGCGGGGGAAATCTGGCCGTATTTGGGATGATGCCAGCGGGCGAGCGCCTCGGCGCCCACTACCTTGCGGCTGACCTGGCAGACAAGCGGCTGGAACACGACCGATAGCTGGTCCTTGCGGCGCAGCGCCTCGCGCAGTTCGCCTTCGACGGTATGCTGCAATTGCAGCAGCTCATTCATGTGTTCTTCGTAGACCACCGCGCGGTTGCGCCCGCCGGCCTTGGCCTCATAGAGGGCGATATCGGCCTTGCGCACCAGTTCCCGCGGCTCGGCATGGGCGGCGGCTGCGTTGACGATGCCGATGCTGGCGCCGACATGCGCCTTGAAATGGTTGATTTCGAACGGCTGGCCGATCGATTCGATGATCCGGCGCGACAGCGCCATAACATCGATGTCGGTGCCGCGGTTCACACTAAGCAGGGCGAATTCGTCGCCCCCAAGCCGGGCGATCAGCATCTCGCGCCCGGCAAGGCCGCGAAGCCTGTCGGCCACGGCGCAGATCAGCGTGTCCCCCGCCTGATGGCCGAGCGTGTCGTTGACCTGCTTGAAGCGGTCCAGGTCGAGCATCAGCAGGTGGACCTGGCTGCCATCGTTGAGGGGCTGTGCCAGGGCGCGGACCAACTCGGCATCGAAGCTGGTGCGGTTGGGCAGACCCGTCAACCTGTCGTGGGCGGCCTGGTGTTCGGCGTGGCGGCGGCCCAATTCCAGTGCGGCGGAGGACCGGTGCAACTGCCGCAGGAGCAGGAAGACCAGCACGGCCGCGACGGCAAAGGCGACGGCAAGGACTGGCCCGGTCTGGCGCAGCATCAGCAGGCCCGGCCGGTCGCGATCCCATTCGAAGAAGGCGATGAAGCGGCCGCTGTCATTGAGGATCGGGAAAACGGCGCGGTCGATGTGATCCGTTGGGGTCAGCGAGAAGGCCCCGTCGTCGAACAGGTAGTCCCGGTTGAGCCGCGCGGCCACCGCGGCGTCAAGGAACAGGGTCGCCACCAGGATCGACTCCGATCCCGGCACCTGCCGCAGGTCGCCGGTATCGGACACGATGGCCATGGCCGAAACGATGGCGGGTACGCCCTCGATTATGGCGAAGTCCGATGCGGCGATAGCCGATGCCGGGTCAATTGGTCCCGAGCGGAGCTGCTGGCGGACGCGGTCGAGCAGAGCCGCTACAGGGGGATGCAAAACCGAGGTGCCGGGATCGACCGCTTCCCCAGTGTCCATCGCGTAGACAATGCTGTCATCCGCCGCCACGACCATGGTCCGGTTGTGGCCGAAGAAGTCGTTCATCCAGGTGCCCAGGTTCATGTGCGTCCATTCCTGGTCGAACGACATCCGCACCTTGCGCACGGCATCGTCCCAGATGGCAACGCTTTCGAGGTCGTGCTGAACGCCAGCGCGCCGGGCCGCGATCACCTGGGCAATCATGGATGATTGGCGTTCGAGGGCCCGTTGGTCGATGCTGGCCGTGGACCAGAAGACAAAGCCGAGGACGGCGCCGGCCGTGACGACCAGCGCCATGACGACCGGCAGCAGAACGGCTGACGAGAACTGCCAGCGGTCGTAGGTCGAAGATCCAGTCTGCATCCGGTATGGTCGAGCTTGCTTGGGTGGACATCCTAGCGCTCGCGGCATTAGGGACTGGTTACCAGTCCCGCAGAAAAGCGGGACAGGCGCCCCTAGCCGTTCTCCTTGAACAGCACTTCGCGGTCCTGGGTAAAATTGGCCAGCAGCGGCAGGCAGGCTCCGCCGATCTCGCGGGCACCAAAGCCGATCGTGCCTTCAACGATGCTGAAGGGTGCCAGGCCCTGCAGGTCGAAGGCACCCACTGCCTGGCGCGTCGCCTGCACCAGTGCGCGCCGTACCTCCGGCGGGAAGGCGCCGTCGATGACGATGGTCCGGAAGTCGATCACCGAAACGGCGCTGACCGCCGTTACGGCGAGGCCGCGGGCGGCCTCGGCAATCCACCCGTCCAGGGCCTCGCCCAGGTCACCCCATTCGCCCGGATCGCGCCACAGGATGCGCGGGTCGCGCCCGGCGGCAGCCAGCCGGTCGGCCAGAACGTAGATGGATGCGCTGCGCAGCACCTGCTGGAAACCGCCCTCGCCATTGGGCACGGGCAGCGGCCCGATGGCGCCGCCATAGCCCGTGCGGCCCGGGAAGAGGTGGCCGTTGAGCACCACGCCGCCGCCGATGAAGGAGCCAACGAAGACATAGAGGAAGTCCTCGCCGTGCTGGCCGCTGCCCAGCACGAGTTCGGCGGCGCAGGCGGCGGTGCCGTCATTGTGGAAATAGACCGGCCAGGGGCAGATTGCGGCGATATCCCGCTGCATGTCGGTGTGGCGCCACGCGTCAAGCACGTCCGGGGGAGCGGCGATCTGGGAGGCCCAGTTCCACAACTCGAATGGCGAGGCGATCCCGAAGCCGGCAATGCGCCGCCGCTCGTCGGCGGCGAGCGGCGCGGTGAGTTCTTCGATGCCGCGCTTGGCCAGGTCGACCATGATGGCCGGCGTGGGGTAGGGATGGGGTTCATGGATGCGCCCCAGAACCGAGCCGGCAAAGTCCATCAGCACCACGTCCGAACTGCGGCGACCGATCTTGAGGCCCAGGAAGAAGGCGCCGCGCGGATTAAGGGCGTAGGGGACCAGGGGCTGGCCGACCTTGCCGCGCAGGGGATCGAGCCGGACGATCAGGCCGTCATCCTCGAGCGCATTGGCGATGGTGGAAATGGTCTGCGGCGACAGGCCGGTCCGTCGCGCTATATCGGCCTTGGGCAGGCTGCCATGGCGCCGGATCAGCGACAGCACGAGACGCTCGTTGTAGAGGCGCACCCCCGACTGGTTCGTGCCGCGGCTCAGGTCGTCGGCGCCCGCCCGTCCGCTCCCCCGTCTGACCATGCCCACCCGCCCCTTTCCTTACTGGCCGCCACTGCTCGTGGAACCAGTCATAGGCGTCAAGGCGCGCGGAATTGCAATCGATTTCATCGGCTTGGTGGTTCCTCCCGCCTCGGAAGAAAGGCCAAGTTCGTCGCGCTGTCAATTAATAAATCAATTGGATTAACTTATTGACAGCCGCTCGCGCTTGCTCTGTTATGGTCGCCATGGACTGGTCCGGCGGAGGAGAACGCCCGGCCGTCCGGCGGCGAGGGTGAACCGGAAATTGCCGGCCCTGACCCTGCCGATACATCCTTGGGAGGAGACATTGATGCAGACTTTCGTGAAGGCCGCGGCGGCCGGCGCCGTTATGCTTGGCCTTATGTGCGGCACAGCCGCCTATGCCCAGGAGGCCATTGTCGGCCTCATCACCAAGACGGAGGGCAACCCCTTCTTCGTCAAGATGCGTGAAGGCGCACAGGCCAAGGCCGAAGAACTCGGCCTCGAGCTGCGCACCTTTGCCGGCGAGTTCGATGGCGACAATGAAAGCCAGATCGCGGCCATCGAAAGCCTGATCGCGGCCGGTGCCAAGGGCTTCGCCATCGTGCCCTCCGATTCCAGCGCCATCGTGCCGACCATCCAGCAGGCGCGCGACGCCGGTCTCCTGGTCATCGTGCTCGACACCCCGCTCGATCCGATCGACGCCGCCGACGCCACCTTTGCCACCGACAACCGCCAGGCTGGCCGCCTGATCGGGCAATGGGCCGCCGGCACCCTGGGCGATGCCGCCGCCAATGCCAAGATCGCCATGCTCGACCTGGCCACCAACCAGCCGACGGTGGACTACCTGCGCGACCAGGGCTTCATGGAAGGTTTCGGCATCGACGTGAAGGATCCCAACCGCTACGGCGACGAGGACGATCCGCGCATCTGCGGCCATGAAATGACCGCCGGCTCGGAGGAGGGCGGCGTGACCGCCATGGAAACGCTGCTGCAGCGCTGCCCGGACATCAACGTCGTCTATACCATCAACGAACCCGCTGCCGCCGGCGCCTATCAGGCGCTGCAGGCCGCCGGCAAGGATGATGGCTCGGTGCTGATCGTGTCGGTCGACGGCGGCTGCCCGGGCGTCGCCAACGTCAAGGACGGCATCATCGGAGCGACCAGCCAGCAGTATCCGCTGCTGATGGCTGCCATGGCCATGGAAGCGATCAAGGTCTTTGCCGATACCGGCGAGAAGCCTCCCGTCACGCCCGGCCTCGACTTCTTCGACACCGGCGCGGCGCTGGTGACCGACAAGCCGGTCGATGGCGTGCCCTCCATCGATACCACCCAGGGCACCGAGCGCTGCTGGGGCTGATATCGAGCTGGTCTGGCGCCCCCTCTGCGCCAGGCCTTCCACACGGCCGAAAGGTCGCGGTCCGGCACGGCGCTGCCGACGCGACCTTTTGGCTTCGCCAGGATACCAATGCCCCGGGAGGCAAGACATGAGTGACGATCAGGCCGGTTCGGCCGTAGCCGAGAAGGGCCTGGCCGGCGCACAGGCCGGCGTGGCCAGCTTCGAGGTCGAGGTGCATGGCCCGATCAAGCGGCTGCAGCACTTCTTCCACCAGAACCCCACGATGATCCCGGCGATCATCCTCTTGATATCCATCATCGCCTTTGGCGCGGTCACGCGGGGGCAGTTCTTTTCCCCGCTCAACCTGTCGCTGATCATCACGCAGGTCACGATCATCGCGCTGCTGGGCACCGCCCAGACGCTGGTGATCGTTACGGCCGGCATCGACCTGTCGGTGGGCGCCATCATGGTCCTGTCCTCCATCGTGATGGGCAAGCTCAGCGTCGATGCCGGCCTGCCCGTGCCGGTCTCGTTCACCGCCGGCATCCTGACTGGCCTGGTCTGCGGCTTCTTCAACGGGTTGCTGATCACGGCCCTGCGCCTGCCGCCTTTCATCGTGACATTGGGCACATGGAGCATCTTTGCGGCGCTGGTGACGCTGGTTTCCCAGTCGGCGACCATCCGGAAGCAGGCGCTCGAGGCGGCGGCACCCTTCCTCTTGTCCATGGGCAATCGCATTCCGCTCGGCATGGGACCACAGGGGACCCCGGCCGGCGGGCCGTTCCTGATGTATGGCTCCCTGGCCATGATCGTGGTGGCCGTGATCATCTGGTACATTCTCAGCCGCACCGCCTTTGGCCGTCACGTCTACGCCACCGGTGACGATCCGGCTTCCGCACGGCTGGCCGGTATCCAGGTGGATCGCACGCTGATCGGCGTCTATACGCTGGCGGGGGTCCTCTGCGGCATTGCCGGCTGGGTGCTGATCGGCCGTGTCGGCGCCGTGTCTCCGCTGGGCAACCAGACTGCCAACCTCGATGCCATCACGGCCGTCGTGATCGGCGGGACCTCCCTGTTCGGCGGCCGCGGCTCGATCGTGGGCACCATTCTGGGTGCGCTCATCGTGGGCGTGTTCGATTCCGGCCTGTCGCTGACCGGTGTGGATCCGCTCTGGCGCCAGCTCACCGTGGGTGCCCTCATCATCATCGCCGTCTCCATCGACCAGTGGATCAGGAGGATTTCCTCGTGAACGCCGAAACTCTTGCGGCGACAGCCGCGCAGTCCACCGCGCCGGTCATCCTGGAAGCGCGCGGGCTCACCAAGCGCTATGGACGAGTCGTGGCGCTCGACAATGCCGATTTCGAGCTCAGGGCCGGAGAGATCCTTGCCGTCATCGGCGACAATGGCGCCGGCAAATCCACGCTGATCAAGGCCCTCTGCGGGGCCGTGATCCCTGATGGCGGCGAAATATTGCTCGATGGCCAGCCGGTGCATTTCCGCTCCCCGCTCGATGCGCGCAATGCCGGCATCGAGACCGTCTACCAGAACCTGGCGCTGTCGCCGGCCCTGTCCATCGCCGACAACATGTTCCTGGGCCGCGAATTGCGGAAGCCGGGAATCATGGGCCAGGTGTTCCGGCGGCTTGACCGTGGCGCCATGCAAAAGATGGCGCGCGACAAGCTCACCGAGCTGGGCCTGATGACCATCCAGAATATCGGCCAGGCGGTCGAGACGCTGTCCGGTGGCCAGCGCCAGGGCGTGGCGGTTGCCCGTGCTGCGGCCTTCGGCTCCAAGGTGGTGATCATGGACGAGCCCACGGCTGCACTCGGCGTCAAGGAAAGCCGTCGCGTGCTCGAGCTCATCCTCGACGTGCGGCGGCGCGGCCTGCCGATCGTGCTCATCAGCCACAACATGCCCCATGTGTTCGAGGTGGCCGACCGCATCCACATCCACCGGCTGGGGAAGCGGATCGCCGTGATCAACCCCAAGGACTATTCCATGTCCGATGCGGTGGCGATCATGACCGGCGCCATGGCGCCGCCGGGAGCCTGACCCTGGCCACCGCGTCATTCCCGCTTTCGCGGAAGTGACGCGGTGGGCTAGTAATGGGTCAGCCGGGCAAATGCCCGCTCGACAGATTCCAGGAACACTTCCATGACCAAAGTCCGCGCCCTCGTCCTCGAACGCCAGCACGAACTGGCCCTGCGGGACATCGATCTTCCGCTCGATGTCGCGCCGGGCATGGTCAGGATCGCCATCCATACGGTCGGCGTCTGCGGTTCCGACGTGCACTACTACACCCATGGCAAGATCGGGCCCTTCGTGGTGAATGCGCCCATGGTCCTGGGCCACGAGGCCGCCGGCACGGTGGTCGAAGTGGGGCAGGGGGTCACCCACCTCAAGGTCGGTGACCGGGTGTGCATGGAGCCGGGGATTCCCGATCCCAATTCCAGGGCCAGCCGGCTGGGCATGTACAATGTCGATCCGGCCGTGCAGTTCTGGGCAACGCCGCCCGTGCACGGTGTGCTGACGCCCGAAGTGGTGCATCCGGCCAACTACACCTTCAAGCTGCCCGACAATGTGAGCTTTGCCGAGGGCGCCATGGTGGAGCCCTTCGCCGTGGGCATGCAGGCCGCCTACAAGGCAGGCATCAGGCCGGGCGATACTGCCGTGGTGCTGGGCGCCGGCCCTATTGGAACCATGGTGGCGCTGGCCGCCCTGGCCGGCGGCTGCGCCCGCGTGATCGTGGCCGACCTGGCCCAGCCCAAGCTCGACATTGCGGCGCAATACCAGGGCATCATTCCGGTCAATATCCGCGAGAAATCCATCGTCGAGGAGGTTGCACGGTTGACCGAAGGCTGGGGCGCCGATGTGGTGTTTGAGTGCTCCGGCTCGCCGCATGCCTGGAAGATTATCATGGATCTGCCCCGCCCCGGCGGCTGCATTGTCGTGGTCGGCCTGCCCGTCGACCCGGTGGCGGTGGATATTGCGGGGGCCTCGACCAAGGAATTGCGCATCGAGAACGTCTTCCGCTACGCCCACCAGTATGACCGCGCCATCGCCCTCATCGCCTCGGGCAAGGTGGACCTCAAGCCGCTGATTTCCGAAACCTTTGCCTTCGAGGATTCCAAGGCCGCATTCGATCGGGCGGTGGAGGCAAGGCCTGATGATGTGAAGCTGCAGATCAGGGTGGCCGCGGACTGATCAGTGGGTCTCATCCTGGGCCTGTCGAAGCACGAGGTCGTGGCACGAGGCGGCCCGACCACGTGGTGCGACAAGCTCACCATGAGGTCTCACAGACTTTAGGGAGCACGACATGGACTTGAACCTGCGCGACAAGGTTGCCGTCGTTACCGGGGGTACGGTTGGCATCGGGCTGGCAGTGGCCAGGGGATTGGCGGCAGAGGGCGCGAACCTGGTGCTGGTGGGCCGCAACGGGGGGCGGGCCGAGGACGCGGCGGTCGAGGTCGCCCAGACCTACGGCGTCATCGCCACGGCCATCGCGGCCGATGTCGCCACGTCGGCAGGATGCGACGCGGTCATCAAGGGCACGGTCAAGGCCTTTGGCGGCGCCGATATTCTGATCAACAATGCCGGGACAGGCTCGAACGAGACCATTGCCGAGGCCGATGACGGCAAGTGGCAATATTACTGGGACCTGCATGTGATGGCCGCGGTACGCCTGGCGCGGGGCCTGGTGCCGACGATGAAGCGGCGGGGCGGCGGGGTGATCCTGCACAACGCC
>CAMLOA010000049.1 GCA_946481445.1 uncultured Devosia sp.
GTCCTCGAGCCACATGAGATTGTATTTCTCGACGGCATTGGCAAAGCGGATCGCATCGGGCAGGAACCAGCCCGGGCCGCAGTCGAGCGCCAGGCTCACCCTATCGCCCAGAACCTCCTTCATGGCTGCGACGCAGTCGAGCATGTGGTTGAATCCCCGCTCGGAAATCTGCCCCTGGTCCATGGCACCGTGATAGCCGGACTTGGCCTGGCGCACGCCATAGTGGAAGTCCTCGACATTGTCCTTCATGTTGGAGTGGAAGCTGATGCCCTGCTTGATCATGAAGAAGTTCTGGGGCTGCTCCATCATCCACTTGACGTCGGCAGCGTAGTCTTCCGGCTTGTCGCCCGAGCGCTTGCGGCGGATCGAGCCATTGTAGACCCGCACCTGATCGCGCACCTTGCCGCCCAGGAGCTTGTAGACGGGAACGTTGGCGGCCTTGCCGGCAATGTCCCACAGAGCATGCTCGATGGCACTGACCGCGGCACCATAGGGCTTGAACGAACCGCGCTGGCGGATCTTGAGCATGCAGCGCTCGACATCGGTCGGGTCCTCGCCGACGAGCGCCTCGCGAAAATGCAGGACGAAGGGCTTGAGGTAGGGCTTGGTGAATTCCACCTCGCCCAGCCCGTAGAGCCCCCCGTCAGTGACGATGCGCACGATGGGATGGCGGCCAATGACGGCACAGCGCAGGTCGGTAATCTTCATGGCTGCCTCTACTGCACCGATGAGAAGGCTGTCGGCGCCAGTAGCTGGCTGCTGATATTGGCGATGATCGGCCCGTCACGCTCGGAGTCGTCACGGGCCTTCTTCCAGACAGGATCGGCGATGAAGGCGGCCCACTTGGTCTCGCGCTCGGCCAGCGATTCCCAGGCAATCAAATAGGTGAGGCGATTGCTGCTCTCACCAATCACGGTGGTGAAGAAGCCGGCCTGGCGGATGCCGTGCCGTTCCCAGATGGCCAGGGTGTGGTCGTTGAAGCGCTTGAGGAGTGCGGGCAGCCGGCCCGGCAGGCAGTCGTAAATGCGCATTTCGTAGATCATTTTGACTTAATCAGCTCCACGTCCGATCCCAGGAATACTCGTCGTCCCAATGGTCGGTGGGCTGCCAGATGCCGGTCACGCCCTCCTGCAGGTGGGCGAGCAGCACGTCGTCGACGACATCGTCAATGCCCAGGCCCGGCCTGTCCGGCACTTCGATGAAACCGTCCTTGACCAGGGGTCTTGGAAGACCGGTGACAATGTCGTCCCACCAGTCCACTTCGACCGAGTGGTATTCGAGCGCCATGAAGTTTTCGGTGGCCAAGGCCACATGCGCAGCGGCCATGGCGGCGATGGGGCTTTCGGCCATGTGGATGGCCATGGCGACGCCATGGTCCTGCGCCATGTCGCCGATCTTCTTGGTTTCAAGAATGCCGCCGGAGGTCAGCAGATCCGGATGGATCACCGAAATGCCTGCCTTGAGCAGCGGCTCGAAGCCCTCCTTGAGGTAGATGTCCTCGCCGGTGCAGATGGGGACGGTCGTCGCCTGCTGCAGTTGGCGGTATTGCTCGGTGTATTGCCAGGGGATGACATCCTCGAGCCAGGCGGGCACGTATTTTTCGATACGGCGCGCCAGCCTTATGCCGTTCTGCAGCGAGATATGCCCGACATGGTCGATAGCCAGCGGCACCTCGTATCCGATCACCTCGCGCACTTCGGCGATGTACTGCTCGAGCAGGTCGAGGCCCTTGTCGGAAAAGTGCAGGCCCGTGAACGGGTGGCGCACATTGTGCGTGTCGTAGACGGCATTGCGGGCCCGCCGGTCCTCCATGGTCCTGGCCCGGCCATGGCCGGGGTGGACGCGATAGCCTTCCAGCGAACCGGCCGGCGCCACTACCGCGCCCGGCACATCGGCAATCTGCATCAGGCCAAGGTCCATCTTGAGGAAGGTGAAGCCCATGTCCATGCGGGCCTTGAGGCGCCTGCCGGTCTCGGTGCCGCTCGGCTTTTCGGCGTCCGTGTCGCAATAGATGCGCACCTTGTCGCGGAACTTGCCGCCCAGCATCTGATAGATCGGCACGCCATAGGCCTTGCCGGCAATATCCCACAGGGCAATCTCGATGGCCGACACACCCCCGCCCTGCCGCCCGTGGCCGCCGAACTGCTTGATGCGCCGGAACAGCCGGTCGATGTCGAGCGGGTTTTCGCCCAGCAGGCGGCTCTTGAGCATGAGCGCATAGGTGGCGCTCGCCCCGTCGCGCACCTCGCCCAACCCCACGATTCCCTGGTTGGTGTAGATCTTGACCAGCGCCGAGGTGAAGGGCGCGCCGACGATCTCGGCCACCCGCATGTCGGTGATGCGCAGATCGCTTGGCCGCGAACTGGTGCGCACATTGCTCTCTATTGTTTCGGCGGCCGTCGGCACATCCACGTTTCGTCCTCCCGTTTTGACCGGCATGGCGGAACCCGCCGGCATATCCTTTATGGTTGCTCGTCGAAGTGGATCTGGTGATCGTCCAGGTAATCCCGGTTCATCTCGATCCCGAGCCCGGGTGCCGTGCTGAGCTTGAGACTGCCGTTGGAATTGTCCAATGGCCGGTCGATCAGGTGATCGTATTTGCTGAGGTTCCACTCCGACGTCTCGAGCCGGTAGAAGTTGGGCACGGTCATCATCACCTGCGCCCCGGCCACCACATTGATCGGACCAGCCGCATCGTGTGGCGAGACCGGGATGTAATAGGCCTCGCACAGGGCCGCGATCTTCTTGAGTTCGGTGATACCGCCGGTCCAGGTCACGTCCGGCATGATGTAATCGGCCAGGCGGCCCTCCAGGATCGGCACGAAGTCCCATTTGGTGTGGCCGCGCTCTCCCCACGAGATCGCCGCGCTCACTTTGTCCCGTACCTGCCGCAAGGCGTTGACGCTTTCGGGCGGCACCGGCTCCTCGAACCAGTCGATGTCGCCGGCTTCCTCGAGCGCGCGGCAGAGCCGAATGGCCGTCGGCACATCGAAGCGGCCATGGGCGTCGATGAGAATGTCGACATCGGGCCCGGCGGTTTCGCGGATCAGGGCCGTGAGTTCTGCCGCCTCGCGCTCGTCTTTCCGCGTCATCGCGCCGTCTAGATACCCCTCGGACTGCTCCCGGGCGATGCCATTCCGGTCCAGTGGCCCCTGTTGGGCAAAGGGATCGAACTTGAGCGCCGTGTGGCCGGAGGCGACGATATCGCGGATCTCCTGGACCACGCCCTGCCTGCTGGTGAACTTGCGCTGGTCGGGGTGGGTATAGAGCAGGATGTCGTCGCGGACCGGTCCGCCCAGGAGTTGATAGATCGGCTGGCCCAGCGCCTTGCCTCGGATGTCCCAGAGGGCTATGTCGATGGCGCTGACGCATTCCACCGCGGCGCCGCGGCTGCCCATATAGGTGAAGTTGCGGAAGATCTTGTGCCAGATGCGCTCGATATTGGCGGGGTCATCGCCCTCGATGATCCTGCCGATCTGTTTCAGCATCTGACAGAGCGCGCGATTGGCCACGAAGGTGGTGGTGGTGATCTCTCCCCAGCCCGAAATCCCCTCGTCGGTCGTAACTTCGACGAACAGGAACTCACCCCAATAGGAGGCTGCAGTCTTGATCAGCCACGGCTTGACGCCGGTTATCCTCATGTCCTGTCCCCTCCTGCCGGCCTTCAGCTTGCATGCGCTGCTTCGGCCGCCCGCATCTGTTCGACGATATGACGGCCCGATCCCTCGACATGCTGGGCCACCAGGGCGGCGGCGCCGTCCGCGTCCCCGTCCTTGATCAGTTGGATCAGCTGGCGATGTTCGCGCATTACCTGCGCCCGCCGGGCCAGCGTGAAGTTGAAACGCCGGCTCACGGCCCGCAGCACTTCGCGATGCTTCCACCAGAGCTCGGCCGCATGCCGGTTGTAGTGCCGCTCGTACATGATAGTGTGGAAGCGGGTATCGAGTTCGCTGTGCCGGATCGGGTCCGCGAAATTGTTCTCCTCGATCGCCGCCTGCACCGCCTCGAGTTCGGCGATGTCCTCGTCCGTGGCCATGCCGACGAACCAGCGGGTGAGCGCCGGCTCGATCAGGACGCCGATCTCGTAGATGTCACGCACGAAATTCTGGTCGATCGGCCGCACGCGTGCGCCCCGATTGGGCGAGATGATGACAAAACCCTCGCCGCGCAGCATCTGCAGCGCTTCGCGGATGGGATTGGTGGAGGTGTGCAGTCGCTGCGCAAGTTCGGCCACGACCAGGCGCTCGTTGGCCTTGAGGCGGCCCGAAATGATGTCGTCCCGGATCTTCTGGTAGACCGAGTCGCCTGCCTGTGAGGCTCCGCTCGGCTCCATGCCGGCGGGTGGCTGCGCCTTGAATTCACTCATCTTGAGCCCGGTATCCCTGTTGTTCACGCCGACCTTATCTCGCAACTTGCGGGCCCGTCCTCTCGCCTGCCGTGCATTGCACAACGAATTTCCCGGATAATGTATAATCCAATCCGATTGACACTCAATATCTGTTCTGCAACGCTATTGTTATGGCGACATGTACATAATGAGGCGAGGTCCCGAGGCACGCCGCCGCGAAAATCGCCTGCCGCGCAAGGACGCAGGCAGGGAGACAGGAGGACGAGATGAGGAACTATCCATTGGGCCGTGCCATTGCGCACGGCGCACTAGTCTCTGCGCTTGCGGTGTCGATGCTGAACACCTCGGCGGTCGGTCAGAGTGTCGATCTCAGCCAGTGGTCACCGGAATATGTGCGGTCCATCGCCGGCACCGAGGAATACAACACCGCCGAACAGTGCGGCGCGGTCACCCCTCTCGACTACGAGGGCAAGCTGACCTTCTGGTACCAGGGCGTGTTCGAGGGCGATCCGGATCTGCTGCGGCAGTACTACCGCGATTTCTTTGCCGCCTTCCGCGAGACCTACCCCAATATCGAGCTCGAGGAACAGGCGCTCACCTATAACGACCTGCTCGACAAGTTCCGCACGGCCCTTCTGGGCAATGCCGGTCCGATGGTGGTGCGCCTGCAGATCCTGGGTGGTGTCGAATTCGCCTCCAAGGGGTATCTGCAGGAACTCAAGCCCGAAGACGTGGGCTGGAAGACCGAGGACTTCTGGCCCGGCGCGATGAAATCGGTGATGTGGGAAGGCAAGACCTACGGCATTCCCACCAATAACGAGACCATGGCGCTGATCTGGAATGCCGACATTTTCGAGCGCGCCGGCCTCGATCCCGACAGCCCGCCCGCCACCTGGGACGATGTCGTCGAGTATTCCAAGCAGATCCACGACAAGCTCGGAATCGCCGGCTATGGCCTGGTGGCGCGCAAGAATGCCGGCAACACGCCGTATCGCTTCATGCCCCAGCTGTGGGCCTATGGCGGCGGCGTGTTCGACGAGGCCGATCCCAGCCCGAACTATGGCGAGATCCGCCTCGACAGCCCGGAAAGCATAAGGGCGCTGCAGGCATCCTACGACATGTATGTCCGTGACCAGTCGGTCCCGGTTTCGGCCCTGACCAACCAGCAGGCCGACAACCAGCCGCTGTTCCTGGCCGGCCAGCTGGCCATGATGATCAGCCACCCGTCCGACTATAACGTCATGCTGGACCTCCAGGCGAAGGCGACAGGCGCGGACAAGGAAACCGCCCAGACCGTCATCGACAACATGCGCTACGGCCTGATCCCGACCGGCCCGGACGGCAAGCGTGCCGTGGTGTTCGGCGGCTCCAACATCCACATCCTCAACCCCGAATATGTCGAGGGTGGCGTGGTGGACGAGGCGGCGGCCAAGGCCATGGTCTGCTTCTGGACCAGCCCGGAATGGTCGCTGAAAATGGCCTATGCCGGGTCCAACCCCGGCAATCTCAATGGCTTCAAGACCATCTGGATGAAGGAGCGCCTCGACTCCATCAAGTTCCTGGACGTCACCACCTCCATGCTGCCCTACGGCATCCCGTTCCCGACCCTGCCCGAAACCCCCGAAATCATGAACATCATCATCCCCGACATGCTGCAGAACGCATTGACCGGGGCGATGACGGTGGAAGAGGCGGCGGCCGACGCGGCCCAGAAGGTCAGGGACCTGACCGAAGGCGGCGGACTCTAGCCTCCCAGGCGACCCGGACCGGCGGCCTCACCGGCCGCCGGTCCCTCCTCTCCGGCAGCGCAGGACCATGATCATGACCATTCAGGCGGCCCAGCGGGACAGCCTCCGTGAACACCATCCGGCGCGCACCAGCCTGCTGCGCCAGATGTGGAATGGCAGGGCCGACTATCTCTACGTGCTGCCGGCCATCGTGGTCATGCTGGTCGTGATCGCCTACCCGATCTACTACACGATCGAGCTCAGCTTCTTCAAAACCCCGCCCGGCCTGCAGCTGCGCGACAAGATATTCATCGGCGCCGACAATTACGGCGCCATCCTCACCAGCGACGTGTTCTGGCGGGTCACCCTCAACACCTTCATCTGGACGATAGCGTCGACGCTGATCGCCTTCGTACTGGGCTATGCCTGTGCGCTGGCCCTGCACCGGGAATTCTTCGGCCGGGCCGTGCTGCGGGCCATCCTCATCATCCCCTGGGTCATCAGCGCCGTCGCCGCCTCCTATATCTGGAAATGGATCTACCATTCCGATTTCGGCATTATCGGCGCGGTCTTGGTGCAGCTCGGCCTCACCGACCGCCAGCCCAATTTCATCGACAACGTCAATACGGTCCTGCCCTCGCTGATCGTGGTCAACATCTGGCGCGAGTTTCCCTTTGCCATGATCATGATCATGGCCGGGCTGCAGACCGTGCCCGATCAGCTGCTGCGCGCCGCAAGGGTCGATGGTGCCTCGGCCTGGCAGCGCTTCTGGCACGTGACCTTCCCGCATCTGCGCAGCGTTTCCACCGTCACGATCCTCCTGCTCGCCGTGGCCAACTTCAATTCCTTCATCGTGCCCTGGATCATGACCGGCGGCGGCCCGTCCAATGCCTCCCACATCTGGATCACCCACATCTACGAGCTTGCGTTCGGGCGCCAGCGCTGGGGCGTGGCGGCCGCCTATTCGGTGCTGCTCTTCGTCATCCTGATGGTGCTGGGCTACTTCTATGTCCGTGCCTTGAGCGGCAATGAGGCCAAGGAGCAGGGCGCATGAGCGGCTCTTCCGAAATCACCGTGCCGCGCAGCCGGCGGCGCATCGACGGCTGGCGCTGGTCGGGACGCATCTTCCTGGTCTTCATGCTGCTTTACACCGCCGTGCCCATGGTGTGGATGCTGATCACCTCCATCAAGTCCGGTTTCGCTGCCATGCAGTTCCCGCCGCAATGGTGGCCGACGGAGCCAACGCTGGCGAGCTACCAGAAACTGCTCGACCCGCAGAACAGTGTTGGCCAGGACTTCCTGCGCTTCTTCTGGAACAGCCTGTTCGTGTCCGTGGTCACGACGGCGCTGGCAGTCGCGGTGGCCGTCCCGGCGGCCTATGCCTTCTCGCGCTTCCGCTTCCCCGGCCGCCGCTTCCTGTTCTTTTCCGTGCTGCTCAGGAACATGTTTCCGGCCGTGATCTTCCTTGTGCCTCTCTTCATCCTCATGCGCTGGCTGGGGCTGGTGAACACCCATGGCTCGCTGATCCTGACCTACCTCACCTTCGGCCTGCCGCTGGCCATCTGGCTGCTCAAGGGATTCTACGACAACATACCCATCCAGCTCGAGCAGGCCGCCCGCATCGATGGCGCCACCCGCTTCCAGGCCTTCATCCTCATCGTCATGCCCCTTTCGGTGCCCGGTATCATCGCCACGGCCATCTATTCCTTCATCGGCGCCTGGAACGAATACATCTATGCCGCCACCTTCCTTACCCGGAACGAGCAGCTCACCCTGCCGGTGGGCATCCAGCGCTTCTTCTCGGAGAACACGACCGACTTCCCGGGCCTGATGGCGGCCAGCTTCATGATGAGCGTCCCGGTCGTCGTGCTCTTCCTCGTCCTGCAGAAATACTTCGTCCGTGCGCTCACCGAAGGCGCGGTCAAACACTAGAAGGTTGTCCATGGCCCAGGTGGTTCTCAAAGATCTCGTCAAGACCTATGGCTCGGTCTATGCCGCCAAGGATGTGTCCCTGACGGTCAATGATGGGGAGTTCGTGGCACTGGTGGGCCCTTCGGGCTGCGGCAAGACCACCACGCTCAACCTTATTGCAGGCCTGATCCCGATCACCTCGGGCGACATCGTCATCGGCAATCGCGTGGTCAACGATCTCGACCCCAAGGACCGTGACATTGCCATGGTGTTCCAGAACTACGCGCTCTATCCGCAGAAGACCGTGTTCCAGAACCTGGCCTTTCCCCTGCAGATGCGCAGGCTTGCCAAGGACGAGATCGACGCCAAGGTCCGCGAAGCCGCGCGGGTTCTCGACATCACCCACCTGCTCGAACGCCGCCCGCGCGAACTCTCCGGCGGCCAGCAGCAGCGCGTCGCCCTGGGCCGGGCGCTGGTCCGCGATCCGGCCGTCTTCCTCATGGATGAGCCGCTCTCCAATCTCGATGCCAAGCTGCGCGTCCAGATGCGGTCCGAGATCAAGCGGTTCCATCAGGATCTCAACGCCACCATCATCTACGTGACCCACGACCAGCTTGAGGCCGTGACCATGGCCGACAAGATGGCGGTTATGAATGGCGGCCTCCTGCAGCAATACGACACGCCGGCCAATGTCTTTGCCAACCCGGTCAACATGTTCGTGGCCAGTTTCGTGGGCAGCCCGGCCATGAGCCTGGTACCGCTGGAAGTGGCCAGCGTGAACGGGCGTACGGTGCTCAACAGCGCTGAAGGCTGGAGCCTGCCCCTCTCGGATCGCAATGCCCGCAAGGTGGCGACCGCCACGTCGAAGAAGGTGGTGCTGGGCGCCCGCCACTCCACTATCAAGCTCCACCGCACGGAAGTGCCCGATGCCGTGCCGGCGCGCGTCTATACCGTCGAGCCGACCGGCGACATCACCTTCGTGCAGGCCTTCCTTTCCGGCGCCATCGTCAATATCAGCCTGGCCCCTTCGGTTCAGGTCGAA
>CAMLOA010000050.1 GCA_946481445.1 uncultured Devosia sp.
GGCCTCGAGCAGGTCCACCAGCGCGTCGCACAGGGTTTCGACCCTGACCACCGGGCGGAGGGCGGCGGCCGCCATCAGGGCGAGGTTTCGCAACGGGCCGGGCACCTTGTCCAGGACGGCGAGCTTGCCAGTCAGCGTCGAACCGATGACCGCCGGCAAGTAGACATGCGATACAGAAATACCGTTACCGGAAGCAGCGGAGAGTTGTTCGACAGCGGTCCGCTTGGTGACCGCATAGGGCGACTTTCCAGGCTCGAGTGCCTGAATCGTGGAAATATTGATGAAATGGGGAATTCCGGCACGCCGGGCGCTCTCCAGCACCTCCAGCGCCAGACGGACATTGACGCGCTCGAAATCCTCCAACGGCGCCGAGGCGGTGTTGTTGAGCACGGCCATATGCACCAGGGCATCGAAGCCGCCGCCCATCGCGGCCAGGTCCTCGTAGCTGCAAGCCGTGGCCGCCGGAAACAATCGCGCCAAGGCAGCCGCGTCCCGGCCCACGAGCAGCAGGTCGAGACCACGCGCCAGCAGCAAGGGGACAATCTGCCGCCCGATCGTACCACTGGCGCCGGTGACGACGACCTTCACGAGGCCTGCTCCTCAACCGGCTTTGCCGATACCACCTTGGTGTCGGAGTCCGCGACCAGCTCGAACAACATGTGCCGTGCTGCCTGCTCGTTCCGGGCAGCGATTGCCTCGGCAAGGGCGTCCAGCCGCACCGAGAGCGGACCGGTATCGCTCGCTATCGCCGTCGCGCGCAGGATCTTGGGATGCCGGGTCTGCACGGCGCTGGCTTCATCGTAGAACAGCTCTTCATACATCTTCTCGCCAGGCCGCTTGCCGATCGCGACGATCTCGATGTCGCCGTCAGGCTGCCGGTCGGATTTGACCGTAAGGCCAGCCAGCCGGATCATGTTCTCGGCCAGGTCCGAGATCAGCACGGGCTCCCCCATATCCAGCAGGAAGACGTCGCCGCCCTCCGACAGGGCGCCCGCCTGAACGATCAGCTCGGCGGCCTCGGCTATGGACATGAAATACCGTGTCATGCCCGGATCGGTCAGCGTGACGGGGCCACCATGGGCAATCTGCTCCTTGAACAGCGGCACCACCGACCCGTTGGAGCCCAGGACATTGCCGAACCGCACCGCACAGAAGCGCTGGCCCGTGCCGGCAGCCTTCGCCTGGAGCGCCTTCTCCCGGACCACCAGTTCGGCCCAGCGCTTGGTCGCCCCCATGATATTGGTGGGACGCACCGCCTTGTCCGTGGAGATAAGCACAAAGTCCCGCACGCCCAGGCTGCTGGCGGCCTCGGCGACGATGGCCGTGCCGAACACGTTGTTGCTTATGCCTTCGATGACATTGGCCTCGACAAGCGGGACATGCTTGTGCGCCGCGGCATGGAACAGCACCTCGACGCTATGGTCCTCGATCGCCTGGCGAACCCGGTCCGCATTGGTCACCGAACCCAGGACCGGGACGATCATGGCGTCACCGCCGGCCGCGAGTTCCTTGTCAATCTGGTAGAGAGCGAACTCGTTGGCCTCGAAGAGCACGAGCCGCTGCGGACGCCACTGCGCGATCTTGCGGCAGAGTTCGGACCCGATGGAGCCACCCGCGCCGGTAACCATGATCGAGCGTCCCACGATCATCTCGCGGATGAGGTCGAGGTCCGGAGGCACCGACGAACGGCCCAGGAGTTCGTCAATCTCGATCTCGCGGATATGGCTCACCATGTAGCGACCGGTTACCAGGTCCGTCATCGCCGGCAGCGACTGGACCTTGACGCCGTGGCCGCTGAGATTGGCGACGATTTCCTTGCGTCGCGACGCTGACAGCGACGGGATGGACAAGATGACCTGCTTCACGCCGAAATCGCGGATCAGGGTCGGCAGGTGGGAGGGATCGTAGATGCGGACCCCGCCAATCTCGCGGCCATGCAGGACCGGGGCGTCATCGAGGAAACCGACGATGAAGTGGCTGCTGCGCAGGGAGTGGGCCAATTGCGTGCCGGCTTCACCCGCACCATAGATGACCACGGCGGGTCGCTGCAGCAGCGACTTTCGGGACACGGGCCAGAACAGCCATTTGGCGGCAAATCGGCTGCCGATGATCACGAAGGCCGCCAGCGCCCAGTACATGATCGGCACCGAACGCGGCACGACGCCGCGGCCGGCCATGGTGGTGAGGAAAGCGACGAGAACCCAGCACACCGTCGCTATGGTGACGGCCTGCAGCATGGTCCAGATGGCCCGTTCGGGCAGATATCGGACCACGGCTCGATAAAGGCCGAGGGGGATGAACACGGGTATCGCCACCATGGGCGCCGACAAGATGATCCAGTACTCGTCGATCGTCCTGGGCAGTATCCAGCGGTCAAACCGCAGCGCGTAGCTCATCCACATGACGAGCGACAGTGCGAAGATGTCGAAACAGACAAGGACAACTCGCTTCCAAGGCCGGGATAGCGCGAGAAGCTGGTTTCTTAGGTTCTGGATCACCACGTCCGCCCTGATTGATCTGGTCGCCAGCGACGTTTCACGAAAGTCCGCCTAGGTCAATATCGCCCGGCCATGCGCCAGTGCATTCAAGGGTCTTGTGATCGGCGGAATTCTGCTCACCCGCACTGCGGCGCGCGTGGAGTGACACCGTTTCTCAACCACCCACCGCCCTGTGCAACTCGTCCACACCCTGCACGAGGATGCGGATATCGATGCCGCAGGCAACGAAGAGATAACCCCAGTCCAGGTAGCGGCGGGCATCGTCGGCATTGGAGGCGAGAATGCCCGGCGCCTTTCCTGCGGCCGCGATGGTGCGCGCCGCCTGCCGGATTGCCGCCTGCACGTCCGGATGTCCGGGCTGGCCGAGATAGCCCATGGACGCGGCCAGATCGGACGGACCGATGAACACGCCGTCCAGATCGGGCGTCCTGGCAATCGCTTCGAGCTGGGCTAGGGCCGCAGCGGTCTCCACCTGCACCAGCGTGCAGATTTCGTCGCCAGCCCCGGGCAGGTAGCCGCCGCGCCTGCCATAGGCGCCTGCCCGGGTCGCGACAGAGACGCCCCGGACGCCGGCCGGAGGATAGCGGGTGCTGGCCACGGCGGCCGCCGCTTCGTCGGGCGTCTGCACGAATGGCAGCAGGATCGTCAGGGCGCCCATGTCCAGAATGCGCTTGATCATCACGGGGTCGTTCCAGGCCGCCCGGACGGCGGCATGGGCAGTTCCATTGCCGGCCGCCTGCAACAGGGGATAGAGCCCGGCTATGTCCACCGGGGCGTGTTCGGAATCGAGGAGGACCCAGTCGAACCTGGATTGGCCGAGGATTTCCGCGACAACCGGGCTGACCAGGCTGCTCCAGATACCCAGTTGCGGCTTGCCGGCCCTGAGTGCGGCCTTGAAGGGATTGCGGGCCAGTTCCATGCCGTCCTCTTCGCTGTTCCGGGCCAGGCTCATCCGCCGGCCGTTGTGCCGCGCCGCGTCTAATACGTGGTGCGCCCCCCCGACAGGTCGAAAACCGACGCCGTCGTGAACGAGTTTTCACGGCTCACCAGCCAGGCGACCATGGCCGCCGCTTCTTCCACTTCGAGGAAGCGGCCGCGCGGAATGCGGGTCAGCATATAGGTGATGAACTCGTCCGTCAGGGTTTCCAGGATGCGTGTCCGCGCGGTCGCCGGCGTGATTGCGTTGACCGCGATGTCGTACCCGGCCAGTTCCTTGCCCAGCGACTTGGTCAGCCCGATCACCCCCGCCTTGGCCGCCGAATAGGCCGACAGGTTGGGATTGCCCTCCTTGCCGGCCACCGAGGAAATGTTGACGATGCGCCCGTAATTGCGGGCCTTCATCGAGCCGATCACCACCTTGTTGACGTAGAAGGTGCCGTTGAGGTTGACCTCGACGACCCGGCGCCATTCTTCGGGGTCATAGTCCTCCAGAGTGGCGTTATGCCCCGCTATTCCCGCCGAATTGACCAGAATGGCGACCGGTCCGAGTGCAGCTTCGGTTGCGGCATGGGCGGCCTCCAGCCCCGGCAGGTCGGTGATGTCCACCAGTTGGCCATGCGCATCGAGGCCTGCGGTGGCCGCCTCCAGCGCCGCGGCATCCCGATCCCACAGGCTCAGTTTCGCACCCGAGGCCTTGAGCCGGTGGGCAATGGCGAGGCCAATGCCCTGTGCGCCCCCGGTCACCACGGCGACCTGCCCCGATAGATCGATCTGGTTCATGCCCTTCCCGCTTCGGCTCAGCGCCGCCTGTTGTATGGAAGCTTGGCGCAAAAGCCGAAAAAGGGAAAGGCCCAGTGAACTGCTTGAGTTCACTGGGCCTTTTTGGTTGCGGGAGCAGGATTTGAACCTGCGACCTTCAGGTTATGAGCCTGACGAGCTACCGGGCTGCTCCATCCCGCGTCAAGTCGACAACAATGCCAGATTTGGCAGTCATGGCCGGCGGCACCTTGGCCGCGACGTGAGGCGTATATAGGGGCTGATGGCGGGGAGCTCAACCCCTAAACGGCAGGTCGTGACGCTTTTTTGACAGCCCCGTTTCCGCATCGGGGTGGGTGGCAATCCCAGCCGCATCCGCTAGTGTTGCGCACCCTGCCGCTTACATTCCGAGACATTTTGATGAAGACCAAGCCATTGGGCCGCACGGACCTGCGCGTCACCGAAATCTGCCTGGGCACCATGACCTGGGGTAGCCAGAACACCGAGGCCGAGGGCCATGCCCAGATCGACATGGCACTCGATGCCGGGGTCAATTTCATGGACACCGCCGAGATCTATGCCGTCCCGCGCAGTCCCCAGACCTCGGGGCGCACCGAGGAAATCATCGGCACCTGGTTCAAGCGGAGCGGCAAGCGCGACAAGTGGATCCTGGCCTCGAAAGTGGCCGGGGGCGCCGTCGATTTCATGCGTGGCGGCCGCCCGGTCGACGGGTCGGCGATCCGCGAGGCGGTCGATGGCAGCCTGAGGCGCCTGGGCACCGACTATATCGACCTCTACCAGATCCACTGGGCCCAGCGCGGCAGCTACAATTTCGAAGGGTCCTGGACCTATGCGCCCCACACCCAGGACACGGCCGCGGTCCTGGCCAATATCGAGGACATGCTCGAGACCCTGGACGGGCTGGTCAAGGCCGGCAAGCTGCGCCATGTCGGGGTTTCCAACGAGACGACCTGGGGCATGGCCCAGTGGTTGCGAATCGCTGAGGAGCGGGGCCTGCCGCGGCTGGTCTCGGTGCAGAACGAGTACAACCTGCTGCGCCGGCATTTCGATCTCGACCTGGCCGAACTCAGCCACCATGAGCAGGTCGGCCTGCTGGCCTATTCGCCACTGGCCGGCGGGCTCATCACCGGCAAGTATTTCGACGGGCAGATGCCCAAGGGCAGCCGCGGCGACTACCAGAAGGGCTTCTGGCGCCTCAACGAACACTCCGAACGTGCAGGCAAGGAATACCTTGCCCTCGCCCGGCGCCATGGCCTGGACGTGGCGCAGATGGCCATCGCCTTCGCCCTCACGCGGCCCTTCATGACCTCGGTGATCATCGGCGCCACCAGCTCCGGCCAGCTCGCCAATGCGCTGGCGGCCGAGAGGCTCACCCTCTCTCCCGCTCTGCTGGCCGAGATCGACGCCATCCACCGCCGCCATCCGCGCCCGATCTGACGCGGCCCGTCCCGGCCGTCGCCTTTTGCGACGGCTGGGCTATAACAGCGTGACGACGTCCCGGGGGCCACCTTGACCATCACGCTGCTTTCCACCTTCTTCCCGCTGATCTGCTACCTGGGCTACAATGTCATCGTGCCGGTGGTCGAGCGCTGGCGGCCCTCGCTTTCGGTGATCATGAACCTGCAGCGACGCCGCTGGGTGGCCAATGCGACCCTGCGCGAATCGCCGTTCGACGCCATCCTCTCGGGCAATATCATGGGCTCGGTGAGCTTCCTGGCATCGACCGCGGTGCTGTTGATCCTTGCCATCATCGCCGTGTTCGGCCAGATCCCAACGATCATGGCGGCGCTCGAATCCCTGCAGCTCGACCGGACCTATTCGGTGCTCGACGTTCAACTGCACCTGGTGGTCATGCTGGCCATGTTCGTCATGGCCTTCTTCGCCTTCACGCTCTCGCTCCGGCAGTTCAACCATTTCTGCATCATGCTGGGGGCGCTGGACCATTCCAGCCCGACCTCGGAAGAGGAAATCAATGCCATCACGGCCATGAATGCCCTGGGCGCCCGCAACTTCAACAGCGGCATCCGGGCCTACTATTTCTCGGTCTCCACCGTCGCCTGGTTCGTCTCCGAATGGCTGCCGATCGCGGCCTGCCTGGTGACCATCGGCATTCTCGCCCATCGCGAATTCTTCTCGTCGGCCCACCGCACCGCCGCGTCGGCAGCGGTCATTGCGGCGCGGCGGGACCAGGCTCGCCCGCAATGAAAAAAGCCCAGGCCGGAGCCCGGGCTTCTTCCTGTTCGCGACAGACGGTCTACTTGCTCTTGGTCTTGCCGTCGGCAGACTGGCTGCTGCCTCCGCCGGACAGGCGTGCAAGATTGTCGGCGCCCAGCTGATAGCCCTGGTCGGCAGACAGCTGGTAGTATTGGACGGCCGCGTCCAGATCGACGTCTACGCCCAGGCCGTTTTCATAGATGTGGCCCATATTGTTGAGCCCGATCGGCTGGCCCGCATCGGCGGCGATCTGGGTCCACTTGAGCGCCTCGGCATAGTCGACCTCGGTGCCCAGCCCATCCATGTAGAGCAGGCCCAGATTGACCGCGGCGCGCATTTCCCCACCCTCGGCCGCTTCGCGATAGAGCTCAAGAGCCCTGTCATAGTCCTGCGTCACGCCGCGACCATCCTCATAGAGCAGAGCCAGATTGTGCTTGGCCAGGGCGAGGCCCTGGTTGGCCGCGAGTTCATAATACTCGGCCGCGGAGGCCAGGTCGGCCTCGATCCCCATGCCGTTTTCCAGCATGAAGCCCAGATTGTTCTGGCCGTACATGTCGCCCTGGTCGGCAGCCAGGCGGTAGAGCTCGACCGCACGCTCGTAGTCGGAGGGCTGGCCGAGCCCGTCCTGCAGCACCTTGCCCAGATTGACCTGCGCAGACGGGTCGCCCTGCGCCACGGCGCGCTCGAACCAGGCGGCCGCAGCCACATAGTCGCGCGGAACCCCCAGCCCCTCCTGATACATGAGGCCAAGATTGGACTGGGCCTTGCTCATGCCCTGCTCGGCGGCGGCGCGATACCAGCGGGCAGCCAAGGCATAGTCCTGAGCGACACCTTCCCCGAAATCATAGGACAGGCCGAGACTGTTCTGGGCCAGCGCGAAACCGGCCTCGGCGCCCTGCGTCAGCAATTGCGCACCGCGCTCCATATCGACCGGGACGCCATCGCCGGTGGTGAGCATATCCCCGAAGATGGCCAGGGCCACCACATGCCCGCCTGCGGCGGCTTCCTCGAACAGGGGCACCGCACTGTCGGTATCGCCGGCGGCGAAATAGGCGCGCGCGAGCCAGCCCTTGAGCTGCGCCGAATCCGGCTCTTCCTCGAGCGCTTCGGTACAGGCCTCGATGGCTGCATCGACATCGATTTCCCAGGTTTCCCGGCCAATGGCCTCGAACCCGGTTTCAAACTGGCTGGACGCTTCGGCCGCACAGGCGTCGAAGGCGGGGCCAGCCAGGGCGGACCCTGCCGGCAGCGCCGCCAGCGTCACGCCCAGCAGCAGCGCACAAGTCGTCGATTTCATTGTTGTCTCCCATTTCCTCCCGGCCGCGCGGCCACTCTAGCCCAGCCAAGAAAGAGAGCAAGTCACAGTGTTCAATACAGTCTTTGCCGCAGAAACCGGCCGACATCGGCAAGTACAGGCGCGATCAACCGCGCCGGGCGCCCGAGCGCCAGCAACGGCCCGGCGTGTCCGAGCCGGGGATAGTGCCTCTCCTCGACAGCCACCCCATGCTGGCGCAGTTGCCGGGCCAGCGCGACCGAATTGCGGGGATAGACCAAGCGGTCCCGGTCGCCGCTGGCCAGGAAAACGCTGGGTGCGTCGCCGGACACATGCACGATCGGCTGGGTGAGCTGGGGCTGGCGGACTGCCCCGAATGTGCGCAGGCTGATCGGCCCGTCGAACGGAAAGAAATCATATGGCCCCGAGAGGCCGACGACACCGGCCAGCGCTCCCAGCACTGGCCACTGCCGCCGATAGCGGGCATCGAGCGCCAGCATCATTGCGTTATAGGCCCCGGCCGAGTGGCCCATCAGCGCGATGCGATCGGCGGCGCCCCCCAGATCTCCAATATTGGCAGCAACCCAGGCCACCGCTTCGGCGCAATCCTCGAGAAAGCCGGGATATTCGACGGCCGGAAGCAGCCGATAATCCGGCACGACGGTGACATAGCCGAGCGCGGCAATGGCGCGGGCCGCGAACGCGTAGTTGCCGCGTTCGCCATCGCTCCAGGAGCCGCCATAGATGAACACCACGACGGGCCGCGCAAAGCCGTCACCAACCGGGGCGTAGACATCCAGCTTCTGCCGCGGGTCCCGCCCATAGGCGATATCGCGCGCCGCCAGCCGTGACCCGGCATCCTTGGGGCTGAGCCGGTTGATGACCCTGAGAATGGAAATGGCCATGAAGTCCCCTGCCCTTACATCGCAAGCTACGGTTCAGGGGAGCAAATGGTTTCTGCGGGGCTCATGGCGCAGCGCGATCGGGGGACGTCCGTTAGCGATGCGACATAATCGGACATTGACATTCAGCTAATGCGGCTGCTTTATGCGCCCCAGCAAGCCATAGACCTGTCGCAGAACCATGCTCGTCTGTCAGTGCAACATGATCACATCCCGGGAGATCGAGGATATCGTCCTCGACCTGCTGCGTGCTGATCCATGGCAGCTGGTTGTGCCCGCCAAGGTCTATACCGAGCTCAACCGCCGCGCCAAATGCAGCGGCTGCGTGCCGAATGTGGTGGACATTATCGTCCGCGTCACCGAAAACTACCA